>JBOHWJ010000056.1:0-2612 GCA_050736495.1 Binataceae bacterium (SeqCode)
CTTTTTTCCGCGCCGCCACACGAATGTATGCGCACAAAGGCGGGCGGCGCACCGGGCCAGTGTGCCGTCTCATCATCTATAAGCGTTTAATATAAGCCTTTAAGTATATGGCCCCTTTAGACCGTTACCTTTAGCCAGTTCGTCGAATTTGGCCCAATTGACCTTGTAACCTTTCTTTCCCTTCCCTGGGTACCATACTAACGCGCCTTTACTGACTAATAGTCTTCCGAGTTGGGATCCATTGCTGTGAACCTTGAACTCGACGTTGGCTTTTCCGAGCGGTCTGTCGGGAATGAGGAACGAGACATCATGTACAGCCATAGTGCAACAGAGAGTATCAAAATGTTAGTTTATTAGGAAATAACTGAAAATAAGACTATCACCTTCTCAGTGAAAATCATGCGACGGCGGAACGGCGCCGCCGCCGAGCTTGAGTTCGCGGAAGCGCCGCCCGCGTACGTGAATCACGCCGTCCTGCTTTTGCAACGGCCCCTCGACCAGCAACAGCGCCGCGCGATGCAACAATGCGCGGTTCTGCTGGAACAGGTCGGGAGTGACTATCACGTTGGCGATTCCGGTCTCGTCCTCCATCGTGATGAACAAAAAACCCTTGGCCGTGCCCGGACGCTGACGCACGATCACCACACCCGCGGCTTTGACCCATCCGCCGTTCTCCGCCGCTGCCAGTTCAGACGCGCTGAGCACGCCATGCGCGCGCAGCCGCGCTCGCATATGGGCCATCAGATGAGGTCCCACGGTGACGCCGGTCGCGGTGTAATCGGCCAGCGTATTTTCGAGTGGCGTCATCTCCGGAAGCGTCATTGTCGGCGGCGGTGGTTCCCGCAATGCTTTGGCCAATTCCTCCGTTGATTCCGCTTGCGATTCAGACGGGCGTCCATAGGCACTGGCGGTGGGTTCGGCGCCGGCGAGCAGGCTTGTCGGATCGCGCTCGACCGCGGCCGCCTGCCATAACGCTTCGCGCCGCGTATGGCCAAAGACCGCGAACGCGCCCGCGTAGGCGAGTGCGTCGAGTTCGCGGCGATTGGGTGCGGCACGCGCAGCGAAATCAGCCAGCGACTTGAACGGCTGCCGGCGGCGCTCGCCCTCGATTCCAAGTCCGGTCTCCTCACGCAATCCGGCGACATAGCGCAGCCCCAGCCGCAACGCATGGGCGGAACGAGACTCTTCGAGCGTGCACTTCCAGTCCGAGCGCGCGACATCGATCGGCCGCACCTCGACGCCGTGCCGTTCGGCATCCTTCACCAGGGTCGACGGATGGTAGAATCCGAGCGGATAGCAGTTGAGCATTGCGGCAAAAAACGCCGCCGGGTGATGACACTTCAGATAGGCCGACGCGTAGGCGATTAGCGCGAAGCTCGCGGCGTGCGATTCGGGAAAACCGTAGAGCGCGAACGACGTGATCGAGCGCACGATACGGTCGGCGGTGGCGCCGCGAATCCCGTTGCGCGCCATCCCTTCGCGCATCCGCCGTTCGATTTTCTCCATCCGCGCGGCCGAGCGCTTGAAGCCCATCGCGCGCCTTAGCTCTTCGGCTTCGCCGCCGCTGAAACCCGCCATCGCCATCGCCATCCTGAGCAACTGCTCCTGGAACAGCGGCACGCCCAGCGTGCGTTTCAGGATCGGTTCGAGCGTGGGATGATCATATACGACTGGCGCGCGTCCGCTACGGCGATCAAGATACGGATGCACCATTTTGCCGACAATCGGACCGGGCCGGATGATCGCGACTTCGACCACGAGGTCATAGAAGCAGCGCGGCTTCATCCGCGGCAGCGTCGCCATCTGGGCGCGGCTTTCGATCTGGAAGACGCCGATGGTGTCGGCCTTCCGCAGCATCGCGTAAACCCGCGCATCGCCGGCCGGCAGATGGGCGAGGTCGACTTCGGCGCCCTCATGCGCGCGTACCAGTGGAATCGCCTCCTCCAGCACGGCGAGCATGCCGAGGCCGAGCAGATCGATTTTGATAATTCCGAGATCGGCGCAATCCTCTTTGTCCCATTGGATCACCACCCGGCCTGGCATCGAGGCCGGCTCCAACGGCACCACGTCGTCGAGCGGACCCGCGCCAATCACCATGCCGCCGCTATGCTGTCCGAGATGGCGCGGCAAGCCCTTTAGCCGGCGCACCAGTTCGCTCAACATGCGGATGCGCGGCGCTTCGGGATCGACGCCGCCCTGGCGCAGCAGCGCGTTGAATTCGTCGTGGCGGTCCTGGAATTCGTAGACGTAATTGAGCCGCGTGAGGCGGTCAATCTGGTCGGGCGGAAAGCCCAGCACCTTGCCGATTTCGCGCACCGCGCTGCGGGTGCGATAGGTGATGACGTTGGCGGTCATCGCGGCGCCGCGTTCACCGTAGCGGCGATAGACGTACTGGATGACCTTTTCGCGCTGATCGCCGCTGGGCAGGTCGATATCGATATCGGGCCATTCGCCGCGCTCCTCGGAAAGGAAACGCTCGAACAGCAATTCCATTTTGACCGCGTCGACCGCGGTGATTCCGAGCGCGTAGCAGACCGCGCTGTTGGCCGCCGAGCCGCGTCCCTGCGCCATGATGCGGTTTTCGCGGCAGAACTGCACGATGTCCCATACGA
>JBOHWJ010000057.1:0-10104 GCA_050736495.1 Binataceae bacterium (SeqCode)
CCATTGAGGCGATCAATTGACTCCACCTTGATGGCGGAGGTGCGCGAAATGGCGCCTGTTTGGCGGCTGGAGAAAACTGCCAAAACGTCGAGGCCTAAATGGCCGATTTAGTTGGTGTCCCCGACGGGATTTGAACCCGTGTTACCGACGTGAAAGGCCGGTGTCCTAGGCCGAGCTAGACGACGGGGACGTGTGGTTGCTGACGCTGGCGCCAAGCCGCTGGGTCAGACCGACGAAATTACCAGACGCACAAGAACCGGGGCAAGGGCGCAAGACGCATAGCTCTTTGTGCCGTCACATGTAAGCTCATTCGTTTCAAATCCACCGTCAGCTTTGGGATCATGTTGCGCGGTCCGCGCACCGGTCGATAGAAACCGGCGCAGCGGGACAGTCCTGGCCTGCCATCGCCGCCGACTGATTGGATCATGGGATCGACAAAAAAGGCCAAGGCGACAGCTCCCAGGAGGCGGGGCTGCCGCCGTGGACTGGCCCGTGGTCACGCAGGCGCCGTCGGGGAGGCTATCCGCATTTGCGGCTGTGTTTGTGGTTTCTGCAGAATTTGCTGGGCACGGCGTCGGGTATGGGGGCTGGGGCGGGGGCGGGGGTGACCAGAGGGTTGCAGGAGTCGCCGCTATCGATGAGGGCGGCTTGCGGCCCGGACTGGACGTTGGTGGGGCCGCCCCAGCAGTTGGCGTGGGAGTTGAGACGGCCGCCGTTGAGGACGATTTTGTCGAGATTGAAGTAGTTGGAATTGAGATTGACGATGCCGGCGTTGAACTGGAGGTATTCGCTGGGCTGGAGATAGTACATGAAGGAGTCGCTGATGAAGAGCATGCCGGGACTGTTCCAATCGATATAGGGTCCGTCGCTGGCGGAGGAGTTGAAATCGCAGCCGGTGATGGCGACATACATGCCGACGGTGCCGGTGCGCAGCAGGTTGGACGCCGACTCGGTCGAGATGGCGTTGATGAGGATGGGATGCTGGTAGAGGGTGACGCCGGGGTCGGAGGAGTTCTCGAAGTCGAAGATGACGTCGCTAAGAGTCTGGAAGTGGGTGCCGCTGATTTTGAAGGTGCCGCCCTCGGAGTAGACCCCGATGGGACCGTACTCGACCTGACCGCCGACGATGGTGTGGACCAGGCTGTTGTGGCCGAGGAAGGAGTAGGCAGCATGGCTAAAGTTGATGATGTTGACGTTTTCAAAGAAGCCCTGGTCGTTCATGGCGTCGGCGCCGCCGATGACGCCGAAGCGGATGCCGTCGACCAGGTTGTTGCTGGAGGGCGAGCCGAGGGTAACGTCGCGCACGGTCAGGCGGGTAGATTCGCCGTTGGGAGCGGCGTCGGACTCGATGCCCGCCGAAGGCGGCGATTGGCTGTTGCCGTTGATAGTGAGGCTTTCGACCGTGGTGAAAACGTCGTTTACGAATTGGAGTACGGGCTTGCCGCCGAGGCCGTTGGGCAGCAGTTGGGTGGCGCCGACGCCGTCGCCGACGATGCGCAGTCCGCGTTTGCCGGTGACGACGATGGTGGCGTTGACGGCGTAGCTGCCGGCGGGCAGATAGACGGTATCGCCGTTGGGGCCGGCCGCATCGATGGCGGCATTGATGGCGGCGGTCGCGTCGCTGCCGTCACCCTTTGCGCCGTAGTCGGTGACGTCGATAAAGGCGGCGGCGGGGGTGGCCAGAGCCAGCACCAGGGCGACGGCGGCGATGGCGCCGAGCGCCGTGATTAGGCGGTGGAGGCCCCGGCGGGGAGTGTGATTGGTGTCGGCGTAGTGAGTGACCATGCGGGCCAGTAACAGCAAGTTGAGAGCCAGCTTCAAAATGTATGATTTCGGACGTATTCAGGTCGCAATATTGAATACTTTCAACTAATCCGATTGCCCCGTCTCCATTCCATCCCCAACGTGAAACATAAATGGAGCGAAGCGGGACGCGATGAGCTTTCATTCCAGCGGTGCGGCGCCCGTGACAGCGACAACGCCAGTACCGCGACGTGTCGCAAAACGTGGACTGCCAACGCGCCGAAAACGGAAGCGCCGGAATTGCGGGCGCCAGAGCGGCGGTCGCGGCCTCTGATCGTAGTTATTCGTGTTTACGCGGTTAAGGGTGAAAGATTTCATTTTCGCAAGCGCGGTCCGATATGCATTCGGATATCAGGCTGCCATAATCGCCACCATCAGCTCTCTTCATATCCCTCCATCGCGTCCGGCACAGCCGGATTGATCTAACTCCGCCTTTGCAGTGCAATTCGCCTTGACGGCTACTATACCTGATAGCTTCGAAGCGTCGGGTTGAAAATGTGACGGCATGCGAGAGACGATCCGATGACCAGTGTGGCGACGGAATCTCCGGACTCGTGGTACGAGGGGCTGGCGCATGCCATGCCGGGCGCATTTGGTTTGCCTCAGCGGCTGATCTTTCTTACCGCGCTGCTGGTTTTGCTGATCGCGCTCAACCTAATCGCTCCCGCACATCTGACGCCCGCCGAGCGGGCGCTTGGCACGGCTATCGTAGTGCTTTCGGCTTTTCCCAGTTGGCTATGGTTATCGGGCCGCGATCGCGGGATTCCGTTCATGCCGTTTTACGGGATGGTTTTCACGGCCTACTTCGGTATTCCGATTTTCGCGATGCAGGATTTCAGCGTGATGTGGTCGTCAGCGCCGGTTCCCAATGATCTGGTGACGCGGGCGCTTGAGTTGACCGTGCTCGGCCTCTTGTTGGTCTATCTCGGTTATTACGGTCCGCAAAGCCTGGTACTTAGCGAGCTAATGCCGCGGGCATCGATGCGTTGGAAGCATGCCGGTACGCTTAAATTCTGGGGTATCGCATTCGGCGCTGGCGGACTCCTGATCTTTGGCATTCTTCATTTGCTCCGGCTTCCGTCGGGTCTTCGGGAACCGATTGTTTTTGCGGCCGACCTCTGCCTCGTCGGCGTTTGTATTCTCTTCGTCTTGCAACTGACGGGAAGGTTGGATCGGCTGACGACGCTGTTCCTCTGGCTGGTGCTGGTTCCCGCGCGCTTGTTGCTCGGGTTCGGTACGGGCAGCACTGCACAGGGACTCGAGTTCGCGCTCACTCTGCTGCTGGTTTACTCCGCGGTGCGCCGCCGGATGCCGTGGAAATTGCTTTTGTTCAGCGGGCTCGCCTTCGTCGTGTTGCGTCCGGCCGAGGGCACCTTCCGCATGATAGCCTGGGCCGGCGGTCCCATGGAGAAAGCGTCGCAGGCGCAGAAGATTCAGCTCTTCATTCGCGTCACGAGTTACACCACCAAGTCGCTGTTGGAGGGCCAATCGGCCAGTTCGAACCCGGTGGTCCAAATGGCGATGCACAGGCTGGGCGCTGACGTTATGGCTTTTGCCGCCGTCGTGCACGACACTCCCGGCGTGGTTCCTTATTGGGGTGGCGCGACCTACTATCCGTTGCTTTTCAAGTTCGTGCCGCGGCTGATTTATCCCGACAAGCCCGAGGAGACTAGCGGTCAGACGTTCGGCCATCGCTACGGCCTCATCGATGCGGGTAACAGTTGGACCGCCTATAATCTGCCGCAAATTGTTGAGTTGTATGCCAACTTCGGCGTCGTCGGCGTTGTTGTCGGGATGTTCCTGTTCGGGATGTTCTACCGTGCGATCCTGTCGATCTTCGTTCATGCCGGAATGGGGACCGGGGCGTTGATCGGCGCGATTTATATGGCGGCGCAACTTATCGCTATCGAATCCGCGACCTCACTCATGATAGGTGATGTTATCTGGGGTTTGATCTATCTGGCTCTGATCAACCTTGTAGTTCAGTCGGGCGAGACGCATCAGGCGCCGCTGCAAGTCGGGCAGTCCTCGGTCTAGCCTGCGGAGTTGTCACTCGCAATTGAAGCCCAACGCGGACCGCTGCGTCTGCTGAGAGCAACGATCCGGCGAACGAAGGGGATTGGCGGGCGCCGGCGATTATCCCACCACTCTACGCGCCCCCGTGCATTCTGCTAAAAGGCCCGGATGCGTCGAGAATGAAGGCATGAAGTCCAATCCGGGCATGGAGGTGCCCCGCAAAACGTTGCACGGGCGGTCCCCGTACGAGGGATAGGCTCGCCCGCGAAAGTCGATCCGATGGCTGGAGCCGCATTATCAACCGAGACTCCCCCTCCGCCTCATCAGCGGGCCGAGGCGGGCAAATGGCTGGTCGCCGCGTCCGTACTGACCGGCACGTTCCTGTCCGTGATGGACGTGAGCGTGGTCAACGTCGCGATGCCGCACATGATGGGCACCTTCGGCCAGGACCTGCTCACGATCACCTGGGTTTCCACCGCCTACAGCATCGCCGAGATCATCATGATCACCATGACGGCGTTCTGGAGCACACTGCTGGGGCGCAAGCGGCTCTACCTCGCGTCGATGACGATTTTTATCATCGGCTCGATCCTCGCCGGAACTTCGCGGACCTTCGGCCAGATGCTGTTCTACCGCGTGATCCAAGGCGTCGGCGGTGGCACCCTGATTCCCGCCTCGCAGGCGATCACGCGCGAGAAGTTCCCGCCCGCCGAGCAGGGCATGGCAATGGCGGTCTACAGCATGGGTGTGATGCTCGCGCCGACGCTGGGGCCGGTGGTCGGCGGATGGTTGGTCGACAATTGGGGTTGGCGCTGGATCTTCTACATCAACGTGCCCTTCGCGATTGCGGGTATTCTGATGATCAGCGCGTTCGTACAGGATCCGCCGTACCTGAAGCGCGGATTTGAGCGTATCGACTGGGGTGGTATCGGGCTGCTCTCGGTCGGGCTGACCGCGTTGCAGGTCGTGCTCGAACGCGGCCAGGAGGTCGACTGGTTTTCCAATCACTGGATCGTCATCGGAACGATCACAGCGGTGCTGGCCATTTTCGGCTTGATCGTGTGGGAGTTGATGCGTGACGAGCCGATCGTAAACCTCCGCCTGTTCCGGAACTTGCGCCTCAGCGCCGGCTCCGGGATGGGCGCGGTAATAGGGTTCGCGCTGTTCGGCTCCACTTTTCTGCTGCCACAGATGACGCAGGACGTGCTCAACTACCCGGCGTTCCAGTCCGGGCTGGTGCTGTTTCCGCGCGCGGCCGCGATGTTCATGATAATGCCGATCGTCGGCCGCATTTATAATTACGTGAGCCCGCGCATCCTGATTGGCTTTGGCATGGCGATGCTCGCGATCTCATATTGGGGCCTCGGCCATCTGTCGCTTAACGTCGGTTTTTGGAATTTCGTTCCCTTATTGATCGAAACCGGCATTGGTATCGGCTGCTCGATGGTGATTTTGAGCACGGTGTCGCTGAGTTCGATGCCACATGCGAACATGACCGCCGCGGCCGGTCTCTACACGCTGGTGCGGCGTGTTTCCGGCAACGTCGCCTACGCCGTTCTGGCGACGCTGATAGCCCGCCGCACGCAGTTCCATCGCGCCAACATGATCGACAACGTGACCGGACTGAGCGGCGCTTTTTCTCAATACGACAAGGCCTTCGGCGCGCGCATGACGGCCTACGGCTACAGCCGCCCGACCTTCAAGATGCGCGACCTCGCAATGGTCAACAACATCATCAACCGCCAGTCCACGATGATGGCCTACAACGATACCTATACGTTGCTCGCCTACCTGTTTCTGCTTGCGCTGCCGCTCACGCTGCTGCTGCCGCGCCGCGGCATCCCGCCCGAGCCCGTCGGCGCCGCCGAATAGTTCCACGACGCTGAGTGCGCTCGCCGCGCGGGTCGCTTCCGTCCGCCGTCATGCGCTACAAGCAGAGGGGCCGCGTACCGGCGCCATTGGCACGGGCCGCCACGCAAGGAGGAACGCGATGGGCGAAACCGCTTTGAAGCACGTGCTCGATGGCTACAAGGTCTTGGACTTTACTCAGTTTGTCGCCGGGCCGACGGTTACCCTGATGATGGCGGAAATGGGCGCCGAGGTAATCAAGGTCGAGCTGGTTCCCGGCGGCGATCCGTCGCGCACATGGCCGGTTATCAAAAATCAGCGCAGCGGCTACTTTGTCCAGCACAATCGTGGCAAGCAGAGCCTCTGTATCGACGCCAGAAGCCCCGCGGGGTCGGCGATTCTCAGAGAATTGGTCAGGAAGGTCGACGTGGTGGTCGAGAACTTCGCACCCGGCGCGATCGCGCGGCTCGGCTTCGGCTACGAAACGGTCAAGGCGCTCAACCAGCGCGCCGTGATGTGCTCGATTTCCGCGTTCGGTCAGCAGGGCCCGCTCGCAACCGAGCCCGGTTTCGATTGGTGCGGCGCCGCCTATGCCGGAATCCTTTACATGGTCGGGATGCCCGATGGCCCGCCGATTACGCCCACGGCCGCGATCGGCGACGTCAGCACCGGCGTGCATGCGCTGAGCGCGATCGCCTTCGCACTGCTCTATCGCGAGCGCACCGGCCACGGCCAATACCTCGACTGCGCGCTGCTCGATAGCTACTTCCACTATCATGAGGCGTCGGTGCAGTTACAGACGCTCAGCGGCGGCGCGATCATGCCCAAGCGCATGGGCGGCCATGCGATTTACACCGCACCGGCCGGCGTCTTCCGTGGCCATCAGACTTACTTCATCATTTTTGCCCAGATCGACCATCTATGGGTCAGACTCTGCGAGGCAATGAAGCGGCCGGAGCTGGTGAGCGATCCGCGCTTCGCCACCAACGCCGCCCGTTGCGAACATCTGAACGAGCTCATCGAGCTTATCGAGGGATGGCTCCAGTCGCTGCCGAGCGACGACGTGGCGATGGCGGTGCTGAAGGACAACCGCGTGCCTTACGCGCCGATCCTGACGCTCGAGCAGGCGATCAACCATCCGCATCTGCGCCAGCGCGGTACTGTCAGGCGCGTGCGCGATCGTATCCTTGGCGAATTCGACGTGCCGGGCTTCCCGCTCAGGTTTTCGGAATTTCCGTTCACACTCGATCTCGAAGCGCCCACGCTTGGCGAGCATAACGCGGCAATCCTGAGCCGCCATCTGAGTTACTCCCCCGACCAGGTACTCGCGCTCGAAGCCAACGGCATCCTGCGCCACGAGGACCGCTAACCGCGGCACCCTTCCAACACCGGATCGTGCCGTCGCGGTGCGTGGTTATCGGGCACCCGCGCGATGCGCTATAGAGGAGTTCGGGGACGCGCGCGGCAGCCGCGCATTTTACCGCGGAGGGACAATATGAGCGGGGACAATCCCAAGCATGTGCTCGACGGTTACACGGTGCTCGATTTTACGCAATACGTCGCCGGGCCGACCTGCACTCTGATGATGGCCGAGATGGGCGCGGAGGTTATCAAGATCGAGTTGACGCCGAGGGGCGACCCGGTGCGGCTCGCGCCTGTGATGGCTGATGGACGCAGCGGCTACTTCGTTCAGCATAACCGCGGCAAGAAGAGTCTGTGCGTCGATGTCAAAAATCCGGCGGGTCTCGCCCTCATCAAAGAGCTCATTCCCAAGGCCGACGCGCTGGTCGAGAATTTCGCCCCCCGCGTAATCGGGCGCCTCGGACTCGGCTACGAAACCGTAAGCAAACTCAATCCGAAGCTGGTGATGTGCTCGATTTCGGCGTTCGGCCAGACCGGGCCACTCTCCAGTGAGCCGGGCTTCGACTACCTCGGCGCCGCGTATGCGGGTATCGCCTCGATGGGTGGCGAGCCGAACGGTCCGCCTTACGTGATGATGGCCGCCATTGGCGATGTCAGCACCGGTGCTCATGCGATGGGCGCGATATGCGCCGCGTTACTCTATCGGGAGCGGCATGGCCGCGGACAATATCTCGATATATCACTACTTGATACCTACGCCCATTATCATGAGGCGAGCATGGAGATGTATAGTCTGAGTAAAGGCGCAATCAACCCGACGCGTTCCGGATTACATTCATGGTATGCAGTGCCGGCCGGCATATTCAAATCAAAACAAAGATACATGATAATCATCTCGCCGGTCGATCATCAGTGGGTCAACCTGTGCAAGGTGATGGGCCGGCCGGAACTCGGCCGGGATGCGCGTTTCAAGGGCGGTCCCGAACGCCTTGAAAACGTCAAGGAAGTGGTGAGCATCATCGAGGGCTGGCTCCAGTCGATGCCGAGCGACGAGGCCGCGATGGCGGCGATGAAGGAATATCGCATACCGCATGCGCCGGTGTTATCGGTCGCCGAAGCGGTTAAGCACCCCCATCTGCTGGAACGGGGCACGGTGCGTACCGTACACGATCGAATTCTGGGCGACTTCCTGGTGCCAGGCTTCGCCCTGCGTTTCTCGGAGTTCCCGAAAGTGCTGAGTCTCGACGCGCCCTTTCTTGGTGAACACAACGAAGAAGTGCTGACGAAGTATCTCGGCTATCCGGCCGCGCGCGTGAACGAGCTGGCGCGGCAGGGAGTCTTGTGTAACGCCCCGCGCTGACGCTCGGCAACGCATAATCCGCTGGACAGCGAAATGCCCGCCACTTCCGCCGCGGGCATTTCCATCTCGACTTCGCTTCAGATGCCGATTTCGCGCATGAATGGACGCATCGCCTCGAGCAGCCCGCGCGGGTTATCACCCTGGATAGTGTGGCCGGCATCGCCGATTTGAATCCAGCGCCCGTTGGGTATTGCCGCCGCGAATTTCTGTGCGCCCTCATCGGTGAGCACGTCGCTGCGCGCCCCGCGCATCACGAGCGTGGGACAACTGATGCTGGCCGCTGATTCAGAAATGTAGCTGGCGCGTTCGATGCGCTCCTTGTGAAAGTCCGGACTCATACGGTTCGGGTCGTGCTTCCACGTCCATTTGCCATTGGGAAGCTGGCGCAGGTTATGCAAAAGGCTGCGGCGCAGCAGTTGGCGATTGCGCCGCGGGTTGAATTTAAGTGCGCGCTCGACGAAGGCGTCGACCGATTCGAGTTCGCGATCCTGGTCGATGAAATCGCGGATGCGCACCGAGCCTTCGGGGTTGAGTTCGGGCGCCACGTCGACCAGTATCACTCCCGCCAGCGTGGACGCGTGCTTTATCGCATAGCCCATCGCGGCGAATCCGCCCATCGAATGGCCCACCAGCAGCGGGCGCTTGAGGTCGAGCTTCTCGACGAAGTGTTCGATGTCGCGCACCTGGGTATCAAAACTGTAATCCGCGGTCGGCTCCCATTCACTGTCGCCATGGCCGCGCTGGTCGAGCGCGAGACAATGGTATTCATGCCGCAGCATCAGGCATACGAGATCCCACGTATGCGCGTTGAGTCCGCCGCCGTGAAGAAAAATTATCGGCTGGCGTCCCTTGGTACCCCAATCCAGATAGTGAAAGCGCATGCGGCCGAGGATGGTTTGATGCGATTGGGGCAAAACCAATTCGGGAAGATCGAGGCCGGCATGATGCGCCGCGAGTTGCAAATGCTCGAGTTGTTCAGAGGTATCCAGCACTATTCTATCTCCTGGGTCTGTTCCGTTTTCAGATAACAGCCGTGCACCAACATAACTTTTATACCAAATGACGGAAAACAGCGGCAATCCGGCGCAGCCTGTGGGCGTACGCGCAATTGCAGCGGTTCTGGCGCCGACTCTCGAAAATTAAAGGTATCCGCCAGCGTGGCCGCGCGAAGGCCTTGCGCTCAAGAAGACAGAAGAAAGAAAAAAACGAGCGTAGTGAGTTGGCGCGGAAGTCTCTCCGGACAACGATGGAAGATCGGCGGTGAAATCATATTGTCAGCGTTTGCCGATGCGAAACACACTATGTCCTCAACTGGACGTTATGTGCGCGCTGACAGCTAAGGAACCTCTGCACAAGTCATTTTTGTCATTCTGAACGGAGTCTACGAAGTGAAGAATCCCGGAAAAACTTCAGAAAAAGAACACAATCCGGGATTCCTCGCTGATTCTAAACGCACGTCGCCGACTCCTTTGCTCGCTTCGCCTAAAGCTCCGCTAGAGGCGCTCGGAATGACAATACGACAGCTTGTGCAGAGCTTCCTAACGGAGGAAAAAGCCGGGGCGAGTAATGTCCGCCCCGGAATATGAGACAAGACTAACTACCAGCGACGGCCGCCGCCGCCACCACCACCGCCGCCGTTGCGGCCGCGGCGTTCACGGCCGCCGCCGCCGCCACCACCACCACCGCCGCCACGAGGCCCGCCTTCACGCGGGCGC
>JBOHWJ010000058.1:0-2750 GCA_050736495.1 Binataceae bacterium (SeqCode)
CCTCAGGCCGGACCCACACCGGTTCGAGCCGCCGCGCGTCCTCGGCCTGGCGCGGAAAAATATGCCAATGGACATGCGGCTCGAGATTGCCGAGGCATTCGTAGTTGAGTTTGATCGGCTTGACCACGTTCGCGATGGCATGGCCGAGCGCGACCACTTCCTCGAACAACGCGTGTGCGTCGGCCGGCGTCATCAGGTGAAGCTCCGTCGCATGCCGCTTCGCGAGCATCACGCAGTAACCTCGATAGAACTGCGCGTCGCCGAGGATCACCCAGCTATGCGGTAGTTCAGCGACAGAATCGGCGAAATTTCGCGATGCGGCGCGCTCGATAAGCGCGCAAATTCCACATGGCCGCCCGCCCGCGGGCGTGCTCTCCGCCGTCATTTCAAGCCCTCGCTGCGATCAGATTCGGACACGTCAGGTTTCCGGTACGACCCGCACCAGCTTCACGCGCGCGTACTTCAGCAGGTCCGCCACAGTGTGCAGTTTGTATTCCTTTTCATAGAAGACCGTGCTGATACCGGTATTGATGAGCACCTTCATGCAATGGATGCAGGGCGTATGAGTGACATAGACATCGGCATCGCGAATCGCGCTGCCATTGCGCGCGGCCTGCGTGATGGCATTGATCTCGGCGTGAATCGTACGGTAGCAATTCTGCTCGACCTCGCCGTCGGGCGTGCGCGATTCGTAGATGAGGCAACCGGCCTCGAGGCAGTGCGGCAGGCCGGCGGGCGATCCATTATAGCCAGTCGCAAGAATACTGCGGTCACGCACGATCACGGCGCCGACCTTCGCACGCAGACAGGTCGAGCGCTCCGCGACCTCGCGTGTAATCGTCATGAAGTACTGATCCCAGCTAGGCCGTTTCTCCGCCAACGCGATACTCCACAATAGTTGCCGCAGTCTAACGCCGCCGCCGCGCCCATCGCAAAGGCGCGTCAGATCTTGACTGTTAGCTTGACACCAAGCGCATGCAACGCCGCGGCCGACGGATGCGCCGGCATATGCAGCATGACGCTCCTGATTGGGGGTTCATTCGGCTGCTGGTTGGGGTTCTCGCTTGGCTGCTGCCATGAAAACGGCACCTGGCTGAAAGTCACGACGAAGAGCACGATCGTCGCCCAAGCCGCCGCCTTGCGTGAAGCCGGAAGTGGCGTATCCGCGTCCACAGTCGCCGGATGGCCAAGGCCGAGCAGAATCAGCAGAACGAACCACAAAAGCCATCCACCCCAGAAGTCGAGCCCGAGAAAATATGGAATCGCCACCATCAGAGCGCATCCGAGCCAGGCCAGGCGCGAAATCAGACGGTGCCCACGCGAGCCGAACGCTGAATAGATAACGTGGCCGCCATCCAGTTGGCCAACCGGCAGCAGATTGATCGCGGTCAGGAAAAACCCAAGCCATCCGGCGAGCGCAACCGGACTCAGATTGACGTTCACAGTATTCGGATCGACGCCCAGTACGGCCCGCGAAACACTCCAGAACAGGATCGAATTGCCGAGTTGAAGGCCGCCCTGCGAATTGTCGAGCGGTGTGACCGTGGAATAGTGAAGCCCCCAAATCACCGCGATCACCGACACCACCATGCCGGCCCATGGCCCAGCCGCACCGATATCGAACATGGCGCGGCGCGTGCGCGCCGGTGACTTCATCTTTATGAACGCGCCGAGTGTGCCGATGCTCCACAACGGGCCGAGCGTCGGAAAAAATGGGATGAAATAGGGAAGCGTCGCGTCGACGCCCCAGCGGCGCGAGGTCAGGTAATGGCCCATCTCGTGCGCGAGCAGAATCGCCATCAGCGGAATGGAGAAACTGAGCCCCGCGATCAAATTAGGCAAGGTCCGCGGCACGGACAGCGAGACTGTCGCTCCCGCCATGCCCGCACCCGCCATCGTGGTGGTCAGGAGGGTCAACAAAAACAAAGCGGTATTGAGCGGCGGCACGCGTATCGGCCGCAAGTACGGCTCATAAACCGGCGCCGGACCCATCGGCGCTTCGTAGCGCGGGATTTCCGTGAGCACCGGCGACACATCCTTGCGAGCGGTAAAATCGTCCATCGGCTGGTTTTCGACTACCCTTATTTAGAGGGCCGCAAAGTTACGCGCACACCGACGCCGGCGCCAAACCGCAGCGCCGCGCTGCTACCGCGAACCGCGACCTCGAGCATGTCAAAGCTTCCGAACGTAGCAAGAGGGGCGCCCTCAGGCGCATCGCCGTAGGCCTTGCGTATCTCAATTGCGGCGCCGCGCCCAATCCTAACCGAAAGCCTTCGCCCACGAAAGTGCCGCGCAAACCGCTCCACCGCTGCACGATTTATATTGGTCACCAGGTTACCAAAACCATCCACATACACCACCGAACCCCGCAACTCCCGCCCGCTTGCGTACGCGGGATCAAACTCGAGCGCCTCGATGACGGCGAGACGCGGACCCAGCGCGTCCAATCGCACGCCGCGCCACATATGGGCGGCGGCGGGCGCGAAAATATCGCGGCCATGAAAGGTCGCGCTGACCGTCTTCATGCGATAACGCGATGAACGCAATTCGACCGCGCGTACCACCCCCGCCTGCGTCGCCGCCTGCCACAGCAGTCCGTTGTCGGGCCCAATGAAGCGTGCGCCTGCCCGCGTTTCGATCGCGATCGGCAGCCGCGCCGTGCCGACGCCTGGGTCAACCACCGCGAGAAATATCGTCCGCTTCGGGAAGTAGCGCCAGCTTTCGCGCAGCGCCAGCGCACCCGCCATCAC
>JBOHWJ010000059.1:0-1969 GCA_050736495.1 Binataceae bacterium (SeqCode)
CTCTACGTGTGCCTGCGGCCGGTCCGCTACTTCAACGGTGTGCCGTCCCCCGTGAAGCGGCCTGAGAAGGTCGACATGGTGATCTTCCGCGAGAACACCGAAGACATCTACGCCGGCCTCGAGTTCGAGGAAGGCAGCGCCGAGAACAAGCGTCTGCGCGAGATGCTCGCCGAATTCGGCGGCAAGTGGGCGGCGATCCGCGAGGACTCAGGCCTCGGTATCAAGCCGATCTCGAAGACCGGCTCGCAGCGACTCATTCGCGCCGCGCTCAATTACGCGGTGGTGCGCGG
Source organism: Binataceae bacterium (SeqCode) (assembly GCA_050736495.1). Classification (GTDB taxonomy): domain Bacteria; phylum Desulfobacterota; class Binatia; order Binatales; family Binataceae; genus JBOHWJ01. The sequence continues at coordinate 291 of JBOHWJ010000059.1, forward strand.
CCGCAAGAAGGTCACGCTGGTCCACAAGGGCAACATCATGAAGTTCACCGAAGGCGCCTTCCGCGACTGGGGCTACGAACTCACTAAGCGGGAGTACAAGGGGCGCGCGGTCGGATGGGACGATTGTGGTGGCAAGCCGCCGGCAGGGCAAATTCTGGTCAGGGACAATATCGCCGACATCACTTTGCAGCAGATCCTGACGCGGCCCGGCGATTTCGACGTGGTCGCAACCTTGAACTTGAACGGCGACTATATCTCCGACGCGCTCGCCGCGCAGGTCGGCGGTATCGGCATCGCGCCCGGCGCCAATATCAACTATGTCACCGGTCACGCGATCTTCGAAGCGACCCATGGCACCGCGCCCAAGTACGCCGGCCAGGACAAAGTCAATCCGGGTTCAGTGATCCTGTCGGGCGTTCTGATGTTCGAGCATATGGGATGGCAGGAGGTGGCAGACGGGATTGTCCGCGGGCTCGAACGCACGATTGCGAACAAGACGGTGACCTACGATTTCGAGCGCTTGATGACCGGGGCGACTCTGCTCAAGTGCTCCGAGTTTGGTCAGGCAATCGTAGAGAATATGTAAGCGGCCGATCCGAATCTCAATGGTCAGCGGCAGTGGAGACAAATAGACGCCCGGCGCGTTTATCCCGCGCCGGGCGCCCTTTTACTCACCGCCATGGCCGGAGTCGTAGCGGAGGCGTGGGGTATCGGGTCCGCTGGGGCATCGCCTCGCGTCTATCGTGACCAACTGGCACCCGGCGTAGTTGTCAGCGCCCGCGCGCGGAGTTGCGGCGATCCCAACGGCAGGGGCGGGTGAAAGGCGCAGTTAGCTCGATGCGGGTGGTAGCGGAATTACGAGGATGGGTCGGTTGCGGCAGCCGCTGCTGACGGGTGTGGTCGCGCTCGCTCTGGCGCTGGCGACAGCGGCGCTCGCCCATGACCTCGGCGCGATCCATAGCGACAACGCTGCCGCGGGTTCGGGTGGTGGGGCCGCAGCCACGCCGTCCGCGCCACGGCCGAGCCCGGCGCAAATCACGATTCCGATGGACGCCGATGCGATGGAGTCCGCCGCCGGCGACGCGGAGATGAAGCGCCACGGCGCCCCGGATGATGGCCGTGCCGGGCTGGGTATGGGCGGCGCCATGGAAGGCCATATCCAGATGAATGGCCATATGGCGTGGAGCGATCCGCGGCCGGCGAACCGCGCGGATAACGAACGCGCCGCCGAAATCGTCGCGACGCTCAGGGCCGCCATCTCAAAGTACAAAGACTATCGCGTCGCCGAGCGCGCCGACTACAAGCCCTTTCATCCCGAGATCAAACAGCGGATCGTCCATTTCACCAACTATTGGTACGCCTTCAAAGCGGGCCTCAGCTTCAATCCTGCCGAACCGACCTCGCTGCTCTATAAACCGCTGCCCGGTGGCGGCTATGAACTGGTTGGCGCGATGTATACGGCGCCGGCCCGCTTGAACCAGGATCGGCTCAACCGGCGCGTACCGTTGAGTGTCGCGCGCTGGCATCGCCACGTCGATCTATGTTTTCCGGGCAAGGCCGACGCCGCGCGCGCCGACTGGACCAGGTTCGGTTTCACCGGAACGATTACGACCAAGGCGCAATGCGACGCCGCCGGCGGCCGTTTCTATTCTCAACTGTTCGGCTGGATGGTCCACGTC
>JBOHWJ010000060.1:0-3635 GCA_050736495.1 Binataceae bacterium (SeqCode)
GGCAATCTCTGTCCAAGCGGGAAATCAAAATGCCCGATGATTTCGTTCCGCGTAAAGGCTGGTGGCAGTCAGACGAATGACCAACTAGAGATACGTGACGCCGGAGGTTGCGGGCAACAGCGCAAGCAACATAGCATTATTGCGGCCCTCGCGTAGGTCAACATATACGCAGTTGAAGGCGTGGCGTGTCGGGTATATTAACGCCCTGAGATGATTCAGGCGGCGGGGATTTCCTTCGTGATACGGCAGGGCGGAAAGCCCCACGACGGAAAATAGACGTTCTGTGGAATCGGCAAATCGCCGCCGGCGACGAAAAGTACTATATCGTTGGGACTCTCGACCACCGGGATGGCGCCGCGCGCCGCCGCCTCGGTTACCCAGCGCGGCCACCTGACCGACTTCATCACGGCAAACGCCCACGAGCGTTTCCAATCTTCCGTACGCATCCGGCCATGCTCATGCAACCAGTATTTGACGTTGCGCTTGCTCATCCCGCGCTCGGCGCATTGGCGCGCGACGTAGGGCGCGAGCCCGATCGCGACCTTGCCGCCATGCATGATCGAGAAATGCGATGCCGCCGATCCCATCACGCTGGCCAGTTCCTCGAGGCCGCCGGTAACGTTGATCGCCGTCTCCGCGCGCATCACCGTGACGGTGCCCGCCGCCGGAGCATGGCCCAGTTCGACATGAAGCGGCTCCCACGGGTTGAGCGCGGCGTTCTCGCCGACACATAGTGTGTAGCGGCCGGCCTGTCCGAGCCCGGCCAACGAAACGGCGCCGGGCCATCCGCCGCCGATATTGTGCATAATCAGCCGCACGGCCCGTCCGATAGTCGCGTTCGCGCGCCAGCCCGGGCCGAGCGCGCCGAAACTCGAGTTGATATCCAACCGTGATACTACTTCACCGCTGAATATCAGCAGCGGCGCGACGTTCTCGTCCGTAGTCTGAACGCCGCGCAGGTTGAACTCCGGATCGGCTATCGCCTGCGTAATCGCGGTGACCGCGGGAAAGTACTCGGGCGCACATCCCGCCATCACCGCGTTGATCGCGATTTTCTCGGCGGTGGCCTGCCCTTTCAGCGGATCCAGTTCGGCAATCACCTGGTTGCGGGCGAGCGTGCATCGCGCCAGCATTTGCTCGACCTTGCCGACCGTCGGCGGCACTATCGGCAGTCCGTCGGTCCATCCGCGCCGGTAGAACAGGTCGTTGACAGCGCTCCACGGATCGCGACCGCGGATCACTTCGAGGCGCTGGCGAGGAAATTGGCCCGCGAGCGGAATCCGTGCGGTCATTTCCTTCTCGCGGGCGCGTTCCTTGAGCGTATCGTCAATCCATTGCCCCGACGCCCGCCGCGCCGCCGGAATGAGTATCCAGAGTTTGTCGAGGGACCCGTCAGCCATCGCGTGCCGGCACGTCAGCGTGGTGTTGAAGGTGATGCGGGCGGCATCTTTCGGTCATCCGCTCCTTGATGTCCGAATCAGACGCCCTTTGCGTCACGCAGTAGCTGCTCCCAATTCGGCGGCAGTTCGATTTGCTTGCCAACCGGGTAGCCAAGCATCCCGTTGTGCACGAACGCGTAGGCATTGGTGCGTAGCGGATCGCCGCTCACCGCGACCATGAAGTCATCGGCCGCGCCAACGATCGGGACCAGCCGGTTCGGATCGCTCGATTCGGCAAAGGCGCGCGGCGCCTTCCCGGTGTTGACATAGTCGGCGAGGGTACGGGTTTCGGGCAACAGATGAGTCCATTTGCCGATATACAGTTCGAACTTGGAGGCCGGAATCCGCGCATGGTCGAATAGATACTGCTTGATCTCGCGTTTGCTCCATCCGGAAGCGGCGATGGTTTTCGCGATAATTGGACTGAGTATCAGCAGCGGACGCTGCGTTGCCGTCGCCATCCCGACCGTAAACGCCAACTCCCATCCGATTTGCTTGGCCATCGCGTCGGCCAGATAAGGCATCATGCGTTCCGCATTCTCGCCGTAAACCGAGACGATCACGTCGCCGCCGGTGTAGCGGGAAATCGTGACCGCATTCGCGCCCGCCTCGATTCCCATATCGGCGCTGACGGGCTCCCAGCCCAAACTCTTGAGCGCGTCTTCGTTTTCCGCCAGTACCACGCGCCAGGTATTACCGAAGGTACCCTTGTCGGTCTTATGCGGCAGGAAGCCGGCCACATTGCGCAGGTACAGCCGGAAGAAGCGGCCGACGCTGGTGTTCGGCATGAAACCGTCGCGCAGCACGCCCTGTTCATAGTTGAAGCCCAGTTGCTTGATAATCGGACCGTTCAGGATAATCAGTGTTTCGGCGCCCGGAGTATTGCCACTATGCTCGACGCCGTACCTGGGGTCGGCCATCGCCCCCGCAATAGCTATAAGAATCGGCATATACTCAGGCCGGCATCCAGCCATCACGCCATTGACCGCGACGCTCCACACCGTGGCCTTGCGATTATCAGGCGGCATCACGCCCAATGAATCTTCGGGCGCGCGGACGGTGAATTTCAGGAACTCGCGGACCTTTTCGATAGTGGGCGGTACACACGGAAGCCCGTCGCTCCATTCGTTCTCATAAAAGAAGCGGTTTACCTCTTCAAAGCTTCCGCTGAATACCATGTCCTCGGGCGCCGGTTCGGGCTCGGCCATGGCCGCGCCGTCATGGGCCTCGGTAAGGCCCTTGATAACCGCATCTACCGTCGCCGTGATGATGTTGCGGCGCAATTCCTCGGCGCTTTGGACATCGACATGGCCGGGCACCACGGCCAGCGCCATATTGGGCAGGCCAATACCGACGGAAGTGGTATGGGCTTGACCAACGAAACCTTCACATACCAGCGAAACGCTCGGGACTCCGGCAAACTCGGCGGCGGCGCTCGCCCGCAACACGGCGGGCGTACAGCTCCCTCAACAACCCATGCCGGAGATGACGGCGTCGCAGTTCAGCTCCTTGAGTTTCTTTGGCAGATTGGCGACGACCTCGCGTTCCTCGCCGCCATGGGTCGAGCCGAATTCCTTGTAGCCAATGAACCTGGTGTCGGGGAAGCGCTTGCCGATTTCCTCTTCCAGGATCGGGAAAATTTCGTCGCCGCGGAATATATAGTCCCAGATCTGCGCGATGGTTTTACCCTTGAGCGTGTCGAGCCGCCGGGCGACCGGCGCCATCTTTACGGTTCGCGGACTGCGCGGCCATACCACTTCGTACTCGTTGCCATTACTCATCGCCGATCCTCTCCGAAAAAGACTCGATTACCCGGAAATTCCGCGTACCTCATTCCGGCCACGCCTTGGCGTGGCGCTCTCCCTGGGCGGAGAGAGAGCTTGCACGCGAACATCGTCAGGATTTTTTGGGCTCCGTCACCTCGAGGAAAGTCCGGATGGCCTCGACCGCGGTTGGCACGCCGCTATACTGCGACAGATGAACGATCAGCTCCTTGATTTCCTCAGGCTTGATACCGAGATTGAGCGCGCCGCGCATATGGATTTTCAGCTCCGCGGTGCGTCCGAGCGCCATCAGCGCCGCCATCGTGATAAAGGAACGCGTCTGCGTCGGAAGGCCGGGACGCGTCCAGATGCCACCGAATAGCTGTTCGTTGAGAAAGTTCGCGAAGCCCTCGTCGAAGTTCTTGAGGAATTC
>JBOHWJ010000061.1:0-2893 GCA_050736495.1 Binataceae bacterium (SeqCode)
GCCCTGCATGTAGGGCAGCGCGACATTGATGATCGAAGTGTCGAGCACCTCCAGCGCCGCGCCTAAAATCACGGCGGCGGCGATGAGCCATTTGTGGGAAGATACGTCTTCCTGCGGGCCGACGGCGGCCAACGTATGCACGGCCATAGGAGAGTGCGAAAATTCCCTGAAGACTCCGCTAATGTGTAACGACGCCGTGGTGAGGCGGCTCCGCCAGCCGTGGGCAATCGCTTCGGGCGTCGCGGACCTACGATTGTGTACGAGCGCCGGGAACGAGACAACTGTGGCGCGGGACGATTTGACTGCCGAGGCGAAGCGCGGGAGAGCGGCTACATCAATGCTAAAGCATGTTCACGGGATCAATATCGATTCCGATATGAACCTCGTGCGCTTCGGCCAGTGGCTCAATCTCCGCACGCATCGCGGCGAGCGCCGCGCGCATCTCGCCCAACGCCGCTGACTTGATCATAACCTGCCATCGGTAGCGCTGCTTGATACGCTCAATGGGCGCCGGCGCGGGGCCGAGCACGCGCATCCCGTCGGGTTTGGCGAAGCGCGCTAACGAAGCCGCGGCTCTGGCGGCAATTTCGCTGACGCGCGGCCCCATCCGCCCTTCCACCCGCACCATTGCCATCCGCGCAAACGGCGGATACATCAGTTCGCGCCGCAACTCCAGCTCGCGCCGCATGAAGCGCGCGTAGTCCTGGTCGCGCGCCGCACGGATACTGTAATGAAACGGCGCATAGGTCTGGATCAACACGCGCCCGGGTTTGTCGCCGCGTCCCGCGCGGCCGGCCACCTGGGTCAACAGTTGAAAGGTGCGCTCGGCCGATCGAAAATCCGGCATATTGAGTGCGAGGTCCGCCAGCACCACGCCGACCAGCGTCACGCCCGGAAAGTCGAAGCCCTTGGTGATCATCTGGGTGCCGACCAGCACGTCGATTTCACCGCGCGCGAGCGCGTCCAGCATGGCGCTGCGCGCGCCGCGCCGCCCGCTGGTATCGCTGTCCATCCGCTCTAGCCGCGCCGCCGGCATCATCGTCGCGAGGGCATGCACCAGGCGTTCGGTGCCGAAGCCCTGCCCTTCCAGTCCATGCCCCTGGCATTCCGGGCATTTGTCGGGCGCTGATGCGCTGAAGCCGCAGTAATGGCATCGGAGCGAACGATCGCGCAGATGAAAAGTCTGGCTGACGCTGCAATTCGGGCAGGCGATAACGTTGCCGCACAGATGGCACTGGAGAAAATTGTGATAGCCGCGGCGATTGAGGAAAACCACACTCTGGCCACCAGCCGCAAGGTTTTGCCGCAGCGCCTCGATAAGCTGAGCCGAGAGCGGAACCGTGTCGTCTTTCGCGGAATCGCCGTCGCTGGATGTGTCCGCCAACTCATGCGCGGTCGCTGTATCACGTCCAGTCGCCGCAGCGGCAACGCGCCGCGGGTGCTCGCGCAGATCGATTATCTCGACTTCGGCCAGTTCACGATCACCAACGCGGCGCGCCAGCCGCAGCATCCGGTAACGGCCGCGCCGCACGTTGGCGTACGATTCGGCCGACGGCGTGGCCGAACCCAGTACAACAGGACATTGGCTGAATTGCCCGAGCGCAACCGCGAGGTCGCGCGCGTTGTAGCGAATTCCTTCTTCCGCCTTATAGGCGGAGTCATGCTCCTCGTCGACGACGATGAGGCCTGGGTCGTGGAGCGGCGCGAAGACCACCGAGCGCGGCCCAATCATGATTCGCGCGCGCCCGTTCAGCGCCGCCATCCAACTGTTCCACCGTTCGGCCACGTTCTGCGCGCTGTGTGCGATACCGACCAGCGCGCCGAAGCGGCGCCGGAACGCGCGCACAACCTGGTCCGCGAGCGCGATTTCGGGCACCAGCACCAGCACTTGGCGTCCAGCCCCGAGCGCGTCCGCCGCCAGCCGCAGATAGACCTCGGTCTTGCCGCTGGCGGTGATGCCCCATAGCAGGAAAGTTTCGAATTTCTTCTCGCGCATGGCCGGACGCATCGCGTCCACTGCGGCGGCCTGTTCCCACGTGAGCTCGGGGCCCTGCTCCAACGTGCCGCCGTCGCCGGCGTTTCCGTTCGCATCGGACGAAGAACCATCGTATTCCAGCCTTCGATCGGCGCCATCATTGGACGCGGATCGAAGCGTGCCAGCGTGGGGCGCGGCTAACTCAACCAAACCGCGGTCCGCCATCGTACGCACCGTAACGCGCGCATTCGGGATCACGGCTTCCAATTCGTTGAGGCTGGCCGCGTTGCCGTGTTCGCCAAGTACACGTGCGATCTCGCGTTGTTTGGCGCCCCGCGGTTTGGGTAATTCGCCGATACTGGCGAGCAGGCGTACGACTGGTGCGGGGCCGCCGCGATGGCGTCCGCGAGTGCCCTCATGCCGTTCGACGAAACCGTCCGACTCAAGCCGTCCCAGCGCGGACTCAACTTCGTGCCGCTCACCCAGGCCCTGGAGTTGTCTTAGCGTCAGCGCACGTTTCGCCAGCGCGTCGAGCATCGTATGTTCGAGCGGCGTCATCGCGGCGAGCGCGAGCGGACCCGGCCGCGCACCCAGCTTAAAAGTGCGGCGCGACTCGACGCGCGCGCCAGCCGGAATCACGCTGCGATACGCCTCACCCAGCGATGTCATGTAATAGCTTGCGAGGAATCCGATGAGCGCGAGGTGAGCGCGGTCGAACAGTGGCCGCGGTTCGAGCATCTCGAGGATCGCCTTGGGATCGGCGCCGCCGCTATCGAGTGCGTCGCCAGTCTCGACCACCACGCCCGTCATCCGGCGCGAGCGGAGCGGCACCAGCACGCGCTGGCCGCAGCCGATACGGCCCTCCAGCCCCGACGGAATCGCGTAGGTCAACTGGTCGAGGCCGCCCGCGCCACCGAC
>JBOHWJ010000062.1:0-8468 GCA_050736495.1 Binataceae bacterium (SeqCode)
ACTTCGACCGGCACGCCGAAATAGTCGTGCAGAACGCTGCCGACGGCGGCCGCCGAACGCGGATGCTGCGCGAGTAACCCGCCATAGTAGAGCAGCGCTTGGTCACCGAATTCGAGCCGTCCACGCAGCCCGCCCGTGCCCATGCCGAGCAGGTCAAAGATGTGGAGTGAAAAATTGTCGTATCCCTGGGCACTCGCCGCGGTGCGTTCGTAGCCGATGTAAAAGCGGTATTTCTCCCAGGCGCGGTAAAAGAGCGAAATGATGCGATGATTGAAGATGTCGAGAAAATCGCGCAGGGACGGATCCTTGCGGCGGGCCCGTTCGAGCAAAAGCTCGGTGTAGTGAAACGGTAGCACCCCGAGCGGCCCCGCCAGTCCCATGAACGCGGCGGTCATGCGGGCTGGAATCGGAGCGTCGCCATCGCGCGCGGGCTCGATTTCCTGGATGGCGCTGGCTGGAAAGCTCAACGTCAGGTGAGAGCGAAAGCGCACGACTTCCTCGGCCGGACCGGCTTGGCGGCCGACCGGCTTGCGGTCGTTGTAGACTAGTTCGAGCAGGCGTACCGCCTGGAAAAAATCAAACCGGTAGCCTTCCTCGAAGAGCAGGTCTGCTAGAGAAGGATCTGTTCTCCGGCTCTCGGCGGCCATCGCTTGAGCGGCTCCTCGCGCTGTTTGGTAATTGCGACCAATTGGCTGAACGAATTCAGCGAGGTGTAAAGACCGAGAAACCTCTCGAGTACGCTGGCGAACAGGAACGCACCGCTGCCAACGTACTTTTCCTCATCGAATTCGATCGTGATTTCGAGTCCGCGGCAGAACCCGTTCCATCCCATCGAGGCCGGCCTGCCGACCACGCGGCGGCTGCGCACGTCGATGATCCCTGTGATTTGCTGTTGAATCGCCGACGAGTTCCAGAAGTCGTAAAGTTGCAGAATCTCCTGCAGCGCCTCACGGCCCCCCTCGCAGATCGAGAGATAGTTGAGCGACAGATGAGAGAGCAGGCGCCAATGGGCCGAACGATGCAGCGGCGGCCGCAACGTTTCCGTCTGCTTTTTCAGGCACTGGATTTTCGTGAGCGGCGCCGGCCCTTCGAGTTGAAAATCGCCGCGTCCGCCGTCGCGTCCAAACGGCAGTTTACCCGGCAAATCGCGGTTGGTGCAGGTCGTACGCATGGTCAGCGTGTCGACCGGTGGCAGGCTGGGGCGAAAGCCAAGATCGACCAACGACAGGTAGACTTCGGTGCCGGCGTCGCCGCCGCGCTGAGAGGGACGGCGCGTGGCGTACCAGAACGCCTGTTGGCGTTCGCGGTCGGCCGTATGTTTGAACGAATAGAATGGCTGAAAGGCGATCAGCTCTTCCAGGCGGGCCGAAATGCTGGTCACGCTGTCGATACAATAGACCTCGGTCGCGTTCTGGCGGCGCACATCCGGGATGACGCGGTATTCGTTTTGCGCGCGGTCGAGCCGTATCGGTTCGGCGATTTGCTGAAACAAGTTGATTACCGGAGCGCATCCGAGGCTGAAGGTCTTCGCGCTTAGCGGCTGTTCGAGCCGCGGCACACGATCGAGGAAAATCAGCAGCTCCACGCTCGTGCCGAAACCGCCGTGCACCGCGCGTTTGAGATCACTCACGTCGAAGAACAGGAACTTCTCGGGATAGGCGAAATATTCCTGCAGCAGGCGGTAGCCGATGAATGAGCGCTGCGTATACGGCAGCAGGCCTTCATCCGGACCGAAGCCGACCGGCTTGATACATGAGGGTGCCAGGGCTACCGGTGGTGGACCCTTTTCCGCGCCGGCTGTGCGTATCTGCACCTGACAGGCGTTGCGGAAAATCAGTTCATAGAGCGCGTGGACCAGCGCTCCTTCTCCGTTCAGGAAAAACCGCAGCGTATCGAGTTCGAGCTCCGAAAATTTGACACCGCCGAGGCATCGCAACTCCAACCTGATGACCGCGGCGGCTTTGGTCGGCGGATTGAAGTGGTCGGGCGCGTCGAGACGCGCCGCGGTGACTTCGAGCGGCCACAGCTTGACCGGATAGCCGGTGCGAAACCGGCATGGCGCGCCGCCCACCGGCTGCGAGAAAAGCGTCGCGCCGCGATCGATCAGATGGCCACCGGTGAGCTTGCCCTGGTCGGGGTCGAGCACGAACTGAACAATCGAGAAGGACGGCAGGGGAGCGAGGTAGTGCGGGTAGAGCACCTCGAGCAGCGCGTCAGTCAGCTCAGGGAATTCATCGTCCAGCTTGTGGCGGATGCGTGCGGCCAGCAGAGCGAAGGCCTGAATCAGGCGTTCGACGTGCGGGTCCTCGCAGCGATTGGCGTCGAGCAGCAGCCGGCCCGCGATTTTAGGATATTGGGCGGCGAATTCAGCCCCCATCTGGCGCAGGAAGCTCAGCTCCTGTTCGTAGTATGTGAGTAGTTCGTCGGCGGCCATTCAGTTCTCGCCCCGTACCGCGTATTGCTGTGTGGTCAGTTGCAGCACGGTATCAAATGCCACCGGTTCAGGCGCCGGATCCACCCTGAGCAGCGCCTCGATACGAAAGCGCAGGGAACGATCGTTCTGGTTTGGTACCTCCATCGCGACGCGCACGCGTTGTAGGCGCGGCTCGAAGCGAGCGATAGCATTTTCGATAGAACGGCGCAGGCGGGTGCGGTCGCCCGGGTTCAACAGGTTGAACGAAGTGAAATCCGGCAGCCCGTAAACCAGCAGCGATTTGTTGACTTCGGTAAATTCGGCGGGTACCTCCTCCAGAGTCTCCTGGCGGGTGTTGAGCAAAGCTTCGAGGTCGCGCGCTACCGACGCCTTTTGCTGGGCGACGCCGTAAAAGCGATTGCCCGGAGGCTCCTGCGCCATGTCGGGGCGATCGTCCATCAGCCGGTCGAGCAGCGACGGGACGATGTCATTCTCACGTTCATTTCCGGCCATCGCGCACTCCGCTTGCGGCCACGCGTGGCTGGGCGTGGATGGTAGTGTCTTCAGAGTACATCGCCCGCCGCCCCGCGCGCGTTATTGTCGGCTATGCTGAAGAATCCCGCCTGCATCAGCGTGCGTATCGCTTTCATGCCCTCACGTGCCACCGGCTCGAAATCGAGCTTAAGGCGCTTCGCTAATTCGATGAATAAGGTCCGCAGCGTATGCCGCCCGTCGCATCCCGCAAGCACAGTGGCGACGGCGGCGTCAACTTCGCCGCTGAACTGGAATCCCGCGGATTGCCGCAACGCGGCATTGGCAACCACCCAGTTGCCGTTCTCCATGTGGAGCGCGTGAATCAGCTCGTGGTCGGGTTCGAGCACGAGGGCACGGTCGAGCAGCTTCGCGCCGCTGTCGCCGGATTCATGGAGCATGTCCTGGGCGGCAAAGATCCGCTTGATCTGGTCGCTACAACCAACCGCGCGCCATCTCGACGGAATGCTGTCGGCGCGCAGCCACGGTTTGTGGCCCGAGCGCCGCCTGAGTACGACGGCGCCGTGACTGATGGCGCCGATCCCTGCCTTCTCGTAATAGGCCATCCATTCGTCAATCGCGCCGCCATACTGCTTCGAGTCATAACCCTCGGTCGCAAACAACCACCGGGAGGCATAGGTGAGCGGATCGTTGCTGCCGAATTGAAGCAACCACGCGTCGCAGCCGGTCTCCCTGAGCCATTGCAGCGGACGCTCGGCCCAATCCTCCTCGTTCGTATGACTCCAGTTGCACAAGACCACGCAATAGCCGTCTTCGTTCAAATGCGCGGGCGCGCCGCGAATGACCAATTGTGAGATAGCGTCGCCGCCTAATCCGGAATCCCGGTACGAGTACCGCGATTCCGGCGAAACCACGTAGGGCGGATTGGCAATTATCAGGTCAAAGCGTTCGCCTTCGACCGGTTCGTAGAGACTGCCCTGGCGCAGCTCGATCGAGGTGATGCCGTTGAGGCGCGTGTTCAGGGCGGCGAAGTTGAGTGCGCGTGGATTTATATCGACGCCGATAATGTGAGCGGCGTGCTGCGCGGCGACCAGCGATTGGATGCCTGAGCCGACGCCGAGATCGAGCATCCGCTCGCGGGTGCGCCGGACGGTCATATGGGCCATGGTGTTGCCGGCGGGGCTTAGCCCGAGCACGAAGTCGCTGCCGATCGGATGTGCGGTCACCTCGCGGCCGTAGTCATGAGCAATCAGCAAGTCTCCGCCGAGATCGATAGCCGCGATCGAGCGTACCTGGCCGTCTTTCAGTTCGAGCAGGCCGAGGGCGACAAGATCGTCGACTTTGGCGCCAGCCAGCGCCACGCGCGCCGTCTCCAGTGGCACTGTCCGCGCCATCCTGAACAGACGGGCGAGCGTATTGTAGGCGGTCGGCTCCGTGGTACGCCGCAGCAGAATTGAAATGTCGGTGTTGGCGGGATGGCCGGTCTTCTCCAACCCCGCCTGGGTCACGCCGGCCGCCTTGAAGGCCTCGCGCAGTAGGCCCAGGTCCGGGCATTGATCGAGACGGAAGGGACACTCGGACGTACTGGCCGAATTCATCATGAGCCGCTCAATTGTTCGCCCATTCCCGGCTGTCGGATTTTCCAGGTCACGCAACGTTGACAGTTGTGTCACGTGCCGCTGAGTGGCGCCGCCCGTTCCGTTTGCGCGAGGCTCAACGCTTAGCGAAGGAGTTTCTTTTTCGCGGCCATCCACTGACACGTACGCCGCACGCTCGGGTCGTGGAGCAGGGCGGCAACCCGAAGGGGGCGCGGTCCTGCCCCGCGACCCATGCGGCCGACTATGAGCTGGGCGTGTTTTTGGAGACGTTCCATTCGAAGGATGGAACCGCCGAAAGCGCGCCCGAAGTATCGGTCTGGGTCTTGTATTCGATTTTGACTGATTCGTAGTTGATCGAGACCGAATCAATCGGAATGTCAGCACCGGACGAGCCGCCGGTCTGGTAGCTCGAGACGATTATCGGCTTCATGGTCCACGTCATGTAGTCCATCTGGCCGCCGTCACCAGTCGCCTTGCGGCAGACCAGAATGGCCGACGCGATATGCTTACCGCTGGCGCATGCCTTTAACATCGCCGGAGTTGCCTTGCTGGTCTGCATGCTGAAGCTGAAGTCGCTCATGCTGACCTTGCCGACCGTGCCGCCCTGCCCATGGCCGAATGAACCCGGCTGCGTCGCGCCCCATGAGAACGACAATACGTCAATCCAGTTGGTGTGGGACTTGTCCTCACTCTCCCCGTCAATTCCGTCCAGCTTGATGAAATAATCGATTGCCATCCCCTCGTACTCCTTTCCTCTTCAGTGCCCTAAGGCGGTGTTGCTGGTGTTGTTAATCGAACCAGTCCGGCGGCGGTTACGCCGTTCCGGCTGGTCCGCGCAGGAATTATGAACGCGTCGATTGCGGCAGTTCCGCAACCAGCCGCAAAGAAGCGGTCAATTCGTCGAGCTGGAAGTGCGGCCGCATGAACGCCACCGCACGATAGGCGCCGGGCCTACCCTTGACTTCAGAGACCTCCACGCGCGCTTCGCGCAGCGGATACTTGGCCTTGTCCGCCTGCGATGCGTCATCCGCGGACATCACATAGTTCGAGATCCAGCGGTTGAGGAAGCTCTCACAGTCGGCGCGCGACATGAAGCTGCCGATCTTGTCACGCATCATCGCCTTCAGGTAATGGGCGAAGCGCGAAGTCGCCATAAGGTATTGCAATTGCGAGGACAGGCGCGCGTTGGCGTTGGCCGCGTCGGTGTCGTATTTGCGGGTTTTCTGGCACGACTGCATGCCGAAAAAGGCGGCATAGTCGGTGCCCTTGCAATGGACCAGCGGGATAAAGCCGAGGTCGGAAAGTTCCTTCTCGCGGCGGTCGGTGATGGCGATTTCGGTCGGGCACTTGAGCGCGATTTCGCCCTCGTCGGTGTGGAAGGTATGCGTCGGCAGACCCTCGACCAGGCCGCCCCCTTCGACGCCGCGGATGGCGGCGCACCAGCTATATTTCGCGAAGGCGTCGGTAATGCGTGTGCCGAGTGCGTAGGCGGCATTGCCCCACAAGTATTTCGAATGGTCCTTGCCGTCGACGTTCTCGACGAAGTTGAACTCCTCGACCGGCGTGGTCTCGGGTCCGTAGGGCAGACGCATCAGGACATGCGGCAGCGTCAGCCCGACGAAGCGCGAGTCTTCCGATTCGCGGAACGACTTGTACTTGGCGTATTCGACCGTGTCGAAAATCTTCGCGAGATCGCGCGGCGTGCCCAGTTCGGTGAAACTGTCGAGGTTGAATAGTTCGGAGGAAGCGGCCGAGAAGAATGGCGCATGCGCCGCCGCGGCGACGTTGGACAGCTTCTCCAGCATCGCCACGTCCTGCGGATGGCGGCCGAAGGTGTAGTCGCCGATGAGCGCGCCGAAGGGGGCGCCGCCGAAGGTGCCGAACTCTTCCTCATAGACTTTCTTGAACAGCGCGCTCTGATCGAACTCGCTCGCGCGCTCGAGGTCGCGGCGCATATCCTCCTTGGAGGTGTTCAGCACCTTGATCTTGAGCATCGTGCTGGTCTCGCTCGACATCACCAGGAAGCGCAGCCCGCGCCATGAGGCTTCGAGCTTCTGGAATTCCTCATGGTGCATGATCTGGTTGACCTGCTCCGAGATGAGATGGTCGATGTCGGCGATACGCGCATTGATGGTGGCTTCCAGGTCCTTGGAGACGCGCAAGGTCCCCTTCATTACCTCTTCGACCAGCGTGACGATTTCACGGCGCGATTGCTGGCGTTGTTCGTCATCACGGCCGACACGGGTTTCGTTTATGACCTGGTCGAGCAGACCGCCGCTAGTTTCCTTTTCCGCGGTCGCGGCCGGCGCGGCCGCAGCCTGCGCTTGCTCTTTTGCGTCGTCGCTCATCTCACGCATCTCCTTCGGGTTTCTTCTTGTCATCGCCGGCGGAGGCGTTCCGCTGTTCCTTGCTGATCTTCTCGGCCAGTTCGGTGTTGCCGATAATTTCGCGCAACTTGTCGCCGAAGCGTTCGTTGACGCCAGCCTTGGCGAGCAGGCCATTGAGCTGCTGGCGCACCTCCATCAGCTTGCGCAGTGGTTCGACCTGGCGGGCGACCTGAGCGGGCTCGAAGTCCTCAATACTATTGAAGCGAACTTCGACACCCATCTTGCTGTCGTCGTTGGTGAGCTTGTTGTCGACCTGGAAGTTGAGGCGGGGCTTCATGCCCTTCATGACATCGTTGAAGTTGTCGCGATCGATCTCGACGAACTTGCGATCGCGAAGGCGTGGTAACGCTTCGTCGGGTTTGCCCGAGAGGTCCGACATGACACCCATTACGAATGGCAATTCCTTTAACTCGATGGCGTCGCCCAATTCGACATCATAGGTGATATGGACGCGTGGCGGCCGCACGCGGTCGAGCTTGTGTTGCGTACTCTCTTTGGCCATTGAAATCCCTCCCTAAGCGAGTCCTCGCTCAACTTTCCTTTTCAGTTTTGTCGATTCCCAGCGTCTCGCGGATTCGGGCCAGCACATTCTCGTCGTTGATAACGTCGGTGAGCCATTGCTCCAGCGGCATCTGGCCCCATCTGACGGCCCGCTGCACCAGGTATGAGACGGGGCTATGAGGCTCGGTCCGATGAAAGAAAGCGGCGATGGCGTCAAGCCGCTTGAGCGCGTCGGCGCGATCGACGGGATCCAGTGGCACGACGCCACCGTTGTTGGCTGCCGGCGCGGCTGTCCGCAGCGTGGGTGCAGGTGCGGATGATACCGTGACGGCGCCGTCTTCGTTGCCTGCCGCCGGCGCGACCGGGTCGGGTTCCAACTCGCGCTTTTTCTTGACGATCGGTTCGACCACGCCGCGACAATCATCCAGTGCGCGCTTGATTCCCAGCAGGCTGGGCGCGTCGCGCCCGAACTTCTCGTCGACGATGGCCGCGAGTTTCTCGCACTCGGCGAAGCCTTCGCTGAGGTCTTCGAGCAGGCTCTCGTAAAACTTGCGCGGCGAAGCGGCGACCTGCTTGTCAAATTGCTCGCCGGTTATCTTGCCCTCGTCGATCGCCTTCTTTGCCGCCTCCTGGTTCTTGCGGCCCAATTCGTCAACCGCGCGCGACTCCTTGAACCGCAGAAAGGAATAGGCCTCGCCGGCGGCGGTTGGCAGCGTCAGTCCCAGTTCGGCCAATGAAGATGGCAGCCTGTCGTTGAGCCATTCGAGGGCGCCGGCACGCACTTCCATGTCGCCATCCTCAGGCCGTGGATAGAGTGTATCCCAGAAACGCTCGTGCAATCCGTGGAGCAGGCGGAACCCGTCGCGGGCGCCGGCGAATCCATTTTGCTTGGTCAGCGCCTCGGTCAGCCAGGCCGCTATCTGAATGTCTTTGGTCCTGGTCGCCAGGGCGTCAGTTGCGAGGCTCGTTGCCATGCGCCAGTCAGCAATCTTTATGTCGCGTTTCCATTCTCCCTGGTTGAGGTTGTCGTCGGCGCGGCGCGCCTCCTGAATCTGGTCGTAGGCACCGGTATAACGC
>JBOHWJ010000063.1:0-9774 GCA_050736495.1 Binataceae bacterium (SeqCode)
GGGTGGGCTGCTGACCGACGCTGTCAACAAGACGCCGCATTGTGTGCTCCTGCTCGACGAAATCGAAAAGGCTCATCCGGATCTATTTAATATCCTGCTGCAGGTGATGGACCATGCGACGCTGACCGACAACAACGGACGCAAGGCCGACTTCCGCAACGTCATCATCGTGATGACCACCAATGCTGGTGCGCAGGAATTGGCACGCCAGATGATTGGCTTCGGTGCCGGCGTCACCACCGGCTCGCCCAAGTCGGTGATCGACCGTATGTTCAGTCCCGAGTTTCGCAACCGGCTCTCGGCGACGATCGAATTCGCGCCGCTCGGCCCCGCCGTCATCGAGCGCGTGGTCGACAAGTTCATTGGCGAACTCAACGAGCGTCTGAAGGCGCAGAAGGTGGTCTTCGAAGTTTCGCCGGCGGCGCGGAAATGGCTGGCCGAACATGGTTACGACACGCGATTCGGGGCGCGTCCACTGGGGCGGCTGATAGAGAACGAAGTCGCGCGCGTGCTCGCCGACGAGGTGCTGTTCGGACGCCTCTCCAAAGGCGGCAAGGTCCACGTCGATATCGCCAATGACAAGCTCATGTTCTCGTTCAGCGATATACCGGCGGCCAACAAGCCCGTACCAGTCAGTTAAGCCGCGCGCGTGTCGCGCGGGCCGTTAAGCGCCGCAAATACTTGTCGCATCGGCGCGCGTGTTTGCCCCGCGTCCGCGCGCCGATGGTCGTACGGTAAGTCTTGAATTCGCCCGCCGCCGTCCGCATGGCGCCGTCAGCGCAGGCCCTGCCTTCGGTGTATTGCCGGATAGGCTGCGCGACATCAAGCTACTCGTTGCGGAATTCGCCCGCGGTTTGACACTGTGCATGGCGTATCAAATCCGCATACGAGGTGGATCAATTGCGCGCGCCGACAGAGCTTACCGTTCTACAGAAGGTTTGGATCGCGCTTATCCTGACGTGGGCGGCGGGCTTCGTCGACCTGGTCGGATACATCTCACTCTATGGCATCTATGTTGCCCACATGACCGGCAATACCGTCTCGCTCGCGCGCCACGTATCGCGCGAGGAGTGGTCAGGATGCGCACGGCGCGGATGGCCGATCGCGACATTCATTTTCGGCCTGGTGCTCGGCGCGGTCGTCGCCGACGCCGAAAAGCGCCGCGTAATCCGGGTGCCGTTTCCCGCATTGACCACGATGGAGATTGTGCTCGTCGCCATTTTTCTCTGGGCGGGCAGCGGTAACGGCTTCTGGGCGATAATTCCACCGCAGCCGGCCGGCAAGTTCTACCTGATGGTGGCACTGCTGACGATCGCGATGGGTATACAGAATGTCGCTATCCGGAGCGTCGGCGGACTCAACGTCTATACCACTTTCGTCACCGGCTCCCTGGTTAAGTTCGCGGAATCTCTGTCGACCTATCTGTTTTGGCTGCGCGAGCGCACGCGTAAGCGAGCACGATCGCGCCGGCGCGTCTGGCGTGTGATCGCCGCATCACGGCGGCAACCCTCGCTGCGCCGTGCCGCCCTCACATTTTCCCTGTGGCTAGTCTATCTGGGTGGCGGTATATGCGGCGCTTCCGGAACCGACAGATGGGCGTTGCTAAGTCTCGTTGCGCCGCTGGGAGTGTGGGTGTTTATCACTGCGTACGGCGCGTTCCGTCCATTCATGCACGTCTTGAGCGAGGAGTTTTGATAGCGCTGTCGTTAGTCCAGCGCATGGCTTTTTGGATTCGGTCGCAAAATGCGACGCATTCCGCAAAGGACGTTCAATGCTTATGGCGATACCTGTGAAATCATTAGCAGATCTGTTGGCACGATTTACGCTTCTATTATCTCGGCAAGATGAGTGAGATTATGACTTTCAAAAGGATTCTCTACGCGGTCAGCTTCGACGAAGACTCGCAGGCCGCGTTCACGGCGGCGGTGAAGTTCGCCCGCGAATCGCATGGAACTGTCTGCTTGCTGCACGTCCTACCCCTGCCCAACGCCATTATCTACGCGGACGTGCTGGCCGCCGACAAAGGGCGCGCGGAGAACCGGCTGCAAAAGCTCGCCGCACAGGTACCGGCAGGGATCGGACGCACCGCTATCGTAAAGTTCGGTCATACGGCGCACGAGATCGTGGAGACCGCGCGAGCCGAGCGCGCCGACCTCATCGTGATGGGTACGCGCGGCCGGAGCGGCATTGCCCGGCTGATCCACGGCAGTGTGGCACGACAGGTGGTGCAGGCGTCGCGGCTCCCGGTACTGACAGTGCCTTCGAACGAAGCGCGGGAAGCGGGGACTACCTCCATTCAAGCGGCCTGACCCGGTCGGCGCGAGCCAAGCAAATCTATTCGGCTATCCAGGCCGCCAACTCCGACCGACGGAGTGGATAATTCCCCGCCAAACAAGGAAATCAACGGCGCGAAGCCTCCGCTGGCAAGCTCGTCACTGATAGATGAGCGGTCCGTTACTCGTTTTCGTCGACCCGCAACGTCTTTTCGACGATATTGATTCTCAGCAGATTCCCGATAGTGCGTGCCGTGAATCTCTGATTCGCCTTTCCTTCGGTTCACGGCGTGAATCGCGAACCACCTGATCGGTCTCGAGATCTTGTACAGTGGGATTCGCTGGATTAGCTTCTACATGGATATCGCAAGCCAAGATGAACCTTTCGTTTTGGAAACCGTGATGGTGCGCAAGATCCGTGCATCGTTGGGAGGAGTCGAGAAGGAGCGAGGCGACCGACACGGCCCGCCCGGCTCGCGAAAATGGCTTGTTGGCCGAAGCCCTCCGCAAGGGTAAGTAGGCAAGCTTGGGATCAATGGTGGAGCACACCGCGCTCAAATACCCGGATTTCATCGACACCCCCTTCGAGGGGTGGAAACTCGATTCGGGCAAAGTCAGGGAGCTGTCGCGGCTCTCACCCGCGAGATCGGCGTTTCATGTGGCGCTGGAATGGATCATCATCTTTGCCGCGATTTTCGTCAGCCACCGGATCAGCAACCCGCTGGCCTATATTGCCGCGATCATCCTGATTGGGTCGCGCCAGCATGCCTTGCTGCTGCTGATGCATGAAGCGGCGCACCGGCGGCTCTTCAATAGCAAACGGTTGAATGACTGGATATGCGAAGTACTGGTGACATGGCCGGTGCTGGTGTCATTGCGGGCGTTTCGACACACGCATCTGCAGCATCATAGACACCTCAACCTGCCTACGGACGGGGATCTGCGGAAAAAGCTGGAGGATCCCGATTGGCATTTCCCGCTACCGCGAAGACGGTTGCTGTGGTCGCTGGCGAAGCAATTCACGGGCCTTGGAATATGGTACGTGCTCAAGATTTTCCGCTACGGGAACGCGGATGCGGAAGCTTCGGGACAGACACGGCGCTACCGGCTGGCGCGCGTGGCATATTATATTTCAGTGTTGGCGGTAATAGTCTATTTTCGTGTGTTAACGCTTTTCCTCGTTTACTGGATAGTGCCGTTGCTCACTTGCCTAATCGCTTTCAACAGGATGCGCGTGTTGTCAGAGCATCCGCCGATCGAGCGCGCCAGCGTCTATGGCGTCATCTGCACCTACCGGCTAAGCCTCATCGAACGAATCCTGTTCGCGCCGAAAAACTGCCATTACCATATCGAGCATCACAGCTATCCGAGCGTGCCATTTTTCAATCTTGGCAAACTCCATCGGGAGCTGAAAACGAACTCGGAATATCGCGCCGCGCTGCGCCCGGTGAGCTACTGGGAGCTGCTGAAGTCGCTGTCGACTTCGCGCGGCCAACCGATCAACACCGCGGACGCGACGCTGGGTCGCGCCGGAGATAGCGCGTCCATCATCGGCTGATTTGTGAGCGCGCCTCCCTGGACACGGCCGGCTCGCGATAAGCCCGCGTCTTGAATGTCGTCTATTACATGAAAGATCGGCCGCTTGACGGCGGCGAACATCCGCCATGCGATTTCACTCGCGCGTGGTGATCTCACCCGCGTCAAATCAGCTTCTCGATGAAAAGATGAGCCGGGTTGGCCGTGCCGCGGATGTTCGCGCGAGTTCGGATGCGGACCGCCTGGTCCGTCCCCGCGGAAGCGGGTGTACTCCTCGCCCCGCTTGCACATCAGGCAGCTACGCCTTTGTGGGTTCCGCGGAGGCCGAAATGAAGGCGCGCGACGCTGTAACCGGGCAACTGCTGGGGGCGGCGATTGATAAGCGCGCGGGTGGTATGGCACTAAGCTCGGCGGCTCAGTGGCAGTGGGGCGATGCCGAGAACGCGATGAATTATTGGGCGCGAAAAATCACGAATCGTCTTCTTGAGCTGCAAGGTCGGGCCACTTCCGCTAAATAGCCCAATTCATTTGAAGCCGATGGGCCGGTTTGCCGGGCTGAGAACGTACCCGTCCGCTTCGGATCGAGATGTCACAACGCCCAGCGTGGATACGCTCTATACGTTAGCGTGGCTGGATTTGTCCAAGGAGCCGTACGTATTGAAGATTCCCGACGCGCACGGCCGCTATTATCTACTGGCGATGCTTGACGCGTGGGCGGAAGTGTTCCAGGTGCCTGGTAAGCGCACTACGGATGGTTGAACAACTTGTGGAACTGTCGCGGCGACTCCGAGTTGGACATCGGACGACAATTCGATCAGTTTGTTACATGATGACGCAGATAGAGGAGCGATCGCATGAAGACGGAAACTGTCGAGTACAGGGACGGTGAGGTTACCCTTCGCGGATACCTTGTTTTCGATGAGTGCAGCAACGCGGCGCGGCCGGGGATCCTTGTGATGCCAGAGGCCTTCGGGCTGGGTGCGCAAACCAAGCGGCGCGCCGATCTCCTTGCGGGCCTCGGCTACGCCGCGCTCGCCGGCGACCCTTACGGTGACGGGCTGGAAATCAACGATTTGCAGGAGGCGATCAAGCGTGCGGGAGCGATCTTTGCAGATCCCTTCAAGGCGCGGCAGCGAGCGCGAGTGGCGCTGGACAAGCTGGCATCGTTGGCTCAGGTGGATTCGAGCCGCATGGCAGCGATCGGCTACTGCATGGGCGGCACTTTCTCGCTCGAGCTTGCGCGTGACGGCGCACCGCTACGAGGCGTCGTGTCGTTTCACGGCGGCCTGCAGACGCAGAGCCCCGCCACAGCCGGTCAGATGCAGGCGAAGATACTCGTATGCACGGGAGCGGACGATCCGTTCGTTCCTCATGCGCAGGTGGGAGCGTTTGCGGACGAGATGACAAAGGCGGGCGTCGATTGGCAGGTCATTAGTTTCGGCGGCACGAGGCACAGCTTCACAAACCCCGATGCGGACGCGGTCGGTGCGCCTGGGATCGCGTACAACAGGCTCGCGGACAAGCGATCGTGGAAAGCGATGACGTCGTTCTTCGACGAGATTTTCGCTGGTGCGTAGGAAAACGCCGCCCGTTGGGTGCCGATCGCGGGCGCTGGGTGCGGGCGCGCGGCTGGGGAGTCGGTTTTTATGCGGTTCAGCGAATATGAGGCCATTCCGGCCACGAGGTGGAACGGGATGTTTCTGTTTCCACGGACTGACGCCTTGCGCGATACGTCCTTCCGTTCGACCTCTAAGCGCGCTGAGGGCATATGAGGAAGAGGGATCGGATGGCCCGCGCGCAACGCTGGTCACTGTCGAGCCGCCTTAGAAGAAGGCGAGGTCGCTAGTTCATACTGGTGTTTACCCGATACTGACTCAGTTCCACGATCTGTGACGCAACTCCCCGGCTGAGTGTCGCAAGGTCGGCGCTAAGGGCCGCCGAGGCGCCCGTATCGCCCGTATCAACAGGAGTGCCCGCCGTGGTTTCATACGCGTACAGGTCCTTGCCGCTGCGGCCGTCCTTGATGACCCATCGAGCGATCATTTGGGATTGGCCATCCTTCGTCGTTTCGAAGCTTTGCACGTCGACGACGACTTGGTAATCGACCGGATTTGTGCGAGGCCAGGGATATCTTTCTATCCGATGGGTATTGAGCAGATGGGCCAGATTTTCAGAGAAGACCCGCGTAAAATTCTCGTCGAGCGGCTCCGCCCAGCGATCTTCAACGGAAAGATCGATCTGATGCGGGCCGGTCAGCGTCACTATCTGGGGTTGGCGAAGATAGTCAGGGAAGGCAATCGGTCCCACGCCGATCACGAGCTGCGAACTGAGACTCGCCGATGCCACGGTCGCCGACGGATCGGTACCATCCGCAACGGGCGTTAGAATGAAGAATCTAGAGTGATCAGGCCTTGGCGCAAGAACGGAGCATCCCGCTACCACCAGGCAAGCACAGATCATCGTCAACTTCAGCTTATAATTCATTGACGCTATTGCTCTTTGGCGGGCACGTACTTTCCGCGTACCAGCGCCGCCGGGCTGCGCCGCAGATAGTCCGTAAGCTGACCGACCGAGCGCGTTGTGTCCGTGAGCTGCTCGAGCGCTTCGTTCAAGTGAACTGTCAGCGGAGAGTCGGGATCGAAAGTGGCCCGCAGCTCCAAGAGCGCTGCTTGAGTTTCCTTCATAGTCATGTTCGCCTGCTCCGAGCTGTTTTTAAAATTGGCTAGAAGTGGATCGATTTTTGTGTTGACGTTATCCACCGTTGTACGTATCGAGATGGCCGCCCTATTGAGATTTGCGGTGGTGTCCTTGAGCGACTCCAGCGTGGCCTTGAGCTCGGGTGAACCGGTGAGACCATGGATCGCGTTGGCGGCGCCTGTGATTGACGCGGCCATCGCCTGAAAGTCTATCTGATCGAACTTCGCGAGCGCCTTTGCCGCCTGTTCCTGGACCGCCTCGAGGCTGGTCGGAACTGTCGGGATCTCTCGATACTGTCCGCTGCCGGGCACGATGGCGAGCTTGAGCGGCGTACCGGGATGGAGATCCAAGTCGATATATAAGAGCCTGGTCAGAAGGCTCTCCGTTCTGAGCTGCGCGCGCATCCCCTTTTTGATGATATCGTCGAAGCCGCGCTTCTGAACTGCCTCACCTGTGCCGCCAAGCGCCATGATCTGAGAACGATCGAGTTGGATAATCACAGGTAAGCGGAACTCCGAGACGTCTTCCTTGAGCTTCCCCTCAGTCGGCGAAAGCCTAAGCCTGATTGACGCCACCGAGCCGATTTGGACGCCCTTGGCCTTTACTGGAGCTCCCACCTTGAGCCCGCTCAAATCTCCCTGGAACATGCAGATGAATAGGAGTGGTTTCTTGAACAGGCTGCCCGAGCCGATTACAACGATAGCCGCGACCAAAACCGCGAAGCTGCCGACGACGAATAAACCGATGGCTGTTGGACTGATACGTTTAGCCATGATTGGTAGCTGAGTCGCCTCCCTCTTGCCCGCGAGTCAAAAATTGTCGGACCCGTGGATCCCGAGAATTAGCGAGCATGTCATGCGGATCGCCGGTGGCGATCTGCATGCGCGATTCCGCGTCCAGGAAGACGCTATTGTTGGCGATCGTGAAAATACTGGCCAGTTCATGGGTGACAATGACAATCGTCGCCCCGAGATTGTCGCGCAGTTCCAGAATCAATTCGTCGAGCAGCCGCGAGCTGATAGGGTCGAGACCGGCCGACGGTTCATCGAAAAACAGAATCTCCGGATCGAGCGCCATCGCACGGGCCAGTCCGGCGCGCTTCTGCATACCGCCGCTGATCTGGTTGGGATAAAAGTCTTCAAATCCCTTAAGGCCGACAAGGGAAAGCTTGAGCGCGGCTATTTCGCGGATCTGTGAGGGGGTGAGGTCGGTGAACTCGCCAAGCGGGAGACCGATATTCTCAGCCAGGGTCATCGAGCTCCAAAGCGCACCGCTCTGGTAAAGCACCCCGAATCGGCGTAGCAGGCCCTCGCGCACCTCTACCGCGGCTTGGGTGAAGTTGACATCACCGTAAATTATTTCCCCGGACGCTGGATTTTTAAGTCCGATCAGGTGACGCAGCAGCGTGCTTTTGCCGCATCCGCTGCCACCCATGATGATGAAGATATCGCCCCGGCGCACTACGAAGTTCAGCTCGCGCATTAGCACGAAACTGCCATAAGCCATCGTCACACCGCGTACGATAATGTGCGGTTGCGCAATTGATGACTTGGTGCCGACATTTGCTTGCCTGGCCATTTGATACGCCGGCGTTCAGATTCCGAGGAAATTGAAGACGATGGCAAACAATCCGCAGGCAACTACTACCATCACAATCGACATCACCACGGCTTGAGTCGCCGCGTCGCCAACCGCCGATGAACTATTGCCGCACTGGAAGCCGCGCAGACATCCGGCGATCGCGATCAGGACGCCATAAAAGGTCGCCTTGACGAGCCCGCCGAAGACGTTTACCAAGGTCAGGGTTGAAATGGTCTCACGCATGTAGTTGTGTGCCGAGAGATCGAGCATTCCGACGCCGACGAACAGCCCGCCGAGGATTCCCATCAGGTCAGCGCACAGGCACAGCAGCGGCATCATAAGTATCAGCGCGAGAACGCGGGGGAGGACGAGAAACTCCAACGGCGAAATACCCATCGTGGTTAACGCGTCAGTTTCCTGAGTGACCTTCATCGTGCCGATCTTGGCGGCAAAGGCGGCGCCCGTGCGGCCTGACATAATGATCGCCGTCATCATGGCACCCATTTCCCGCACCATCCCGATCCCCACGAGATCTGCGACGTAGATCGACGCGCCGAATTGGGAAAGTTGTACCGCACCCATGAACGCGAGAATCACGCCGACCAGGAAAGCAATCAGCGAGACGATGCCGAAAGCATTGGCGCCGCACTCCTGAATCGCCTCGAGCAGATCGATCTTTCGGTAGCGAGCCTGGCCACGAAAGAACTTGCCGAAGGCCAGAGTCAGATCGCCCAGGAATGCGAGGAACTCACCGACGGACAGGCCGTAGCCGATACTCACGTTCCCTACCCGGGCGAAGAACGAAGCTCTTAAGGCGTGGACTCGGGCACCCTGCTTTTCAGGTACCGCTTCGGCTAACTCGAGCAATCGTTTTAAACCGCGAGGCAGACCTTCGCGATCGTCGACGATGCCTCGGGTGCGGCAGATCTCGCTTGTCTCCACGAGGAATGAGATTAGACCGCTGTCCCATTGAGTCAGTTGCGTGGTTTCGAACGAAAGTCGCTTTGGCGGCGGACCAGTGTTAAATTCCTGAGTCACCAAGCCGGCCGAGGGAACGTCCCGCGCAAGGTGCCAGGGTCCGGCGAGGCCGACCACCAAGACCTCATCGGCCCGGCGGAAGATTACTCTTCCCTGTTCTCTTCTTGATTCGACCGGGTCCATTTAGTCGCCCGCCGTCTCGAAATCCAGCCGTTGGTTATTTGAATACTACGGGCATACCACGAATCGATTTGATATAGGCGTCCGCGCCGAGGACGGCGATCAAGTACTATTGATTGCCGCGTACCGCGATGAACGCGACTCAAATCATGCCAAGGATGGCAGCCACTGGAAATCGGACCTTAGTCGGATGCGGAAAGGAAAGTGTGCGCGCTTTTGACCGTGCCGCGGCTTCGGGGGGCCTTATGTGGACGGAACGCGGCCTTTGGCCTTCGCGAAATCCGATCCCGATGGTCTGACCCCGAGCCTTTCAGCCATCAAGACCAGATCGGCCAGGGATTCGGCTTTCATCTTGGCCATCACTTGGCCCCGATGTTGTTTGATTGTTTTCTCGGTGGCGCCAAGTTCGGCGGCGGTCTGTTTGTTGAGCAGCCCGGCGGCGACTAGCGAGAACACCTCGCGCTCGCGTGGCGTCAGTGTCTCGTAGCGGATTTCCAATAGGGTGATCTCAGTATTTACAGTCTTCAGT
>JBOHWJ010000064.1:0-4107 GCA_050736495.1 Binataceae bacterium (SeqCode)
GGCTTCTGCACGCCCGGGATGCTGATTGCCGCGTACGACCTGTTACGCACCAACTCCGACCCGACCGAACAGGAGATTCGTGAAGGACTTTCCGCGGTGCTCTGCCGATGCACCGGGTACCAGGGAATTGTCGATGTGGTTATAGCGGCGGCGGCGCGGATGCGCTCTTGACGGATTTATGTTGCTGGTGCGCGTGTGCGACAATCGGACCCGAGGTGGATAAACAATGGAGGCTGACGAACTGGAGTCGAGGCCGTTTCTGAGTATCCCCGAACACCTCAATATTGCCCACGCGATTGTTGACCGCCACGTCGCGGCGGGCCGCGGCGGCAAGATCGCCGCGTGGGCTGGTGATCGCGGCTATACGTACGCGGAGTTGCGCGATCTGTCGAATCGCTTCGGCAACGTGTTGCGCGGACTCGGCGTTGGCCGCGGTGATCGCGTGCTGCTCCGTCTCGGCACCAATATGTACTCGATGATCGCGATTCTTGGCGCAATCAAAATCGGCGCTGTCATTATTCCGAGCAATTTCCTCTTTCGCGATCACGAAGTCGAAAAAATCCTGCACAACAGCGAGGCGATCATCGCCGTTTCGACCGCCGAACTGGCCGGACCGATCGAGGCGGTGCGCGGCCGCGGTCTCGCCCTCAAGCAGGTAATCATCGCCGGTGGCACCGGCGAGCTTTCGTGGGATCGGTTGATGGAGAATGCGTCGGCGGAACTCGTATGCGAGCGGACCTTCGCCAACGAACTCGCCTTCATCATTTATACTTCCGGCACCACCGGTGATCCCAAGGGCGTCGAACAGGCTCATCGCTGGATCATCGGGGCGGGCGATCCGGTCAACCACTTGATGGTGCGGTTGCGGCCCGACGATATCTGCTATCAGCCGCAGGACTGGTCGTTCATGTATCCGCTCGGATCGAGTTTTTTCTTTCCGCTCTTTTTCGGCGCCACCATCGTCCTGCACGAGGGCCGCTTCGAGGCCGAGGCGGCGTTGCGGACGATCGAACGGCGCGCAGTGACGATTTTCCACGGGGTGCCGACTATCTACCGGATGATGGCTGCGGTTCCCGGCGCGGAATCGCGCTTCAATCTGCGCTCGCTCAGGATGGGCGTGAGCGCGGGCGAGGCGTTGCCGGCCGACACTTTCCGGGACTGGCGGGAGCGTCTCGGTGTGACGGTCCACGACGGTATCGGCCAGACCGAATGCCACATATTCATCGCCAACAAACTCGGTGCGCGGATAAAGCCGGGCTCGATGGGGCGGCCGCTGCCGGGTTATGAAGTAGCGGTGCTCGACGACAGCGGCGCGCCCGCCAAGCCGGGCGAACCCGGGCACCTGGTGTTTCGTAACGACAGTGCGGGACTCGCGCTCGGCTATCGCAATGACGCCGAGCGCTGGGCCGCGGTGAATCGCGGCGGCTGGTACTACACCAAGGACATCACGTACGTCGACGACGAGGGCTATTATTGGTACGTTTCGCGTTCCGACGATCTCATCAAGAGCCGTGCGTATCTGATTTCGCCCAAGGAAGTTGAGTCGGCGCTGCTGGAACATCCGGCGGTGCTTGAAGCCGCCGTGGTTGGCATCGAGACCGCCGCGGGCGAGCATCGCGTCAAGGCGTATCTCACGCTGAAACCCGGCAACCAGGCGAACGACGCGCTGGTCCATGATATCAAGGCTCATGTGCGCGGCGTGATCGCGCTGTACAAGGTCCCGCAGGACATAGAGTTCGCCGCGGAGTTGCCGAAAACCGCCAACGGCAAAATTCTCCGGCGCGAACTGCGGGCGCGCGCCTGAGCAGCATCGCGCGTACGGCAGCCGCTCAGCCAGTTACGAATTCAAACGCGGAGAAATGATGGAAGGCGATCGTGCCAAGCTCGTTGGTCAACGGATAAAGCGCGTTGAGGATCGGCGTTTGCTGACCGGCGGCGGCTCGTACGTCGCCGACTACAATCCTGCCGGCCTGCTTCATATCGCGTTCCTGCGAGCGCAGGACGCGCACGCGCGCATCGCGGGAATCGACGCGTCGGCGGCGCGAAAGATTCCCGGCGTTATAGCCGTCATCACCGGCGCGGAATTGGCCGCGGTCGCCAAGCCGATGCGCGCGCTGTCGACGATGCCTTCGTACAAGACCACCAGCCTGCCGGCGATGGCGGTCGAGAAAGTTCGTTACGTCGGCGAGGCGGTCGCGGCGGTGGTCGCGGACAGCCGTTACGTGGCCGAAGATGCGCTCGATCATATCGCGGCCGACTACGAGCCGCTCGCGCCGGTATCCGACATGGAGGCGGCGATCGACGCCGATGCGCCGCTGCTGCACGATGAGGCAGGGACCAACGTGCTGGTCACGCGCGAGTTCGCGCGCGGCGACGTCGACGCCGCCTTCGGCAACGCCGCGTTGGTGGTGAAGGATCGCTTCCGCTTCCATCGCCACACCGCGATGTGCATGGAACCGCGCGGCTATTGCGCCGACTACAATCACGGCGCGCGGCTGCTCACGCTGCGCTCGGCGACGCAATCGCCGGGACTCGTGCGCAGCGCGCTGGCCGAGATGCTGGGATTGGGCGAGCATCAGGTACGCGTGATCGCGGGCGACGTCGGCGGCGGCTTCGGCTCCAAGGGGGCGGTTTACGCCGAAGAAATTGCGGTCGCCGCGATTGCGCGAATGCTCGGCCGCACGGTGCGATGGATTAGCGATCGCCGCGAGGATTTGCTCGCGACCTCACAGGCGTGGGATGAGATTATCGACGCCGAACTCGCGGTTGCCGCCGACGGCACTTTTCTCGCGCTCAAAGCCGACGTGATCGCAGATGTCGGCGCGTATTCGGTCTACCCATGGACGGCGGTGGTCGAGCCGGTACAGACGGTGAGCTTCATGCCCGGGCCGTACCGCATCCAGGATTACCGCGCGCGGGCGCGCGCGGTTGCCACCAACAAGGCGGCGACCGGACCGTATCGTGGTGTGGGCCGGCCAGTCGCGGCGTTCGTGATGGAATCGCTGGTCGACCGCGCGGCGCGGCAGCTTGGCTTTGATCCGGGTGAACTGCGGCTCCGAAATTTCATCCGCACCAGCGAGTTTCCGTACAAGACGCCAACCGGGATCGTATGGGACCGTGCGGACTTCGGCGAATGCCTGAAAAAAGCTCGTGACATGATCGGATACGACGCGGCGCGGGCGCAACAGGCGCGGGCGCGCGAGGAGGGCCGCTTCGTCGGTATCGGCTTCGCCACGTATGTCGAGCTTACCGGCATCGGTTCAGCGACTCCGGCTGCGCCCGGCATGCCGGTTCCCGCGGGAACGGAAGCGGCGACCGTTCGAATCGATCCGGCCGGAACCGTAACGGCGTTCTTCGGCGTTCATTCGCACGGCCAGGGGCTCGAGACCAGCCTCGCTCAGGTTATCGCCGACGAACTCGACGTGCCGCTGGAGGACGTGCGGATCGTATACGGCGACACTGCGCAAGTGCCCTATGGCACCGGCAGTTACGCCAGCCGCGCGGCGACACTCGGCGGCGGCGCGGCGATTCTCGCCTCACGCGATCTGCGCAATAAGGCGCGCCGTATCGCGGCCCATCTGCTGGAGACCGCCCCGGACGAAAACGGTGCAACGGACGGTGAGGTCTGGGCGCGCACTGCGCCCGGCCACCGCGTCAGTCTCAGGCAGATCGCACAGGCGGCCTACTACGGCATCAAGCGGCTCCCCAAGGGGATGGAACCGGGGCTTGAGGTGACGCGCTTTTACGATCCTTTCTACGGCACCGCGACCTCGGCCACGCATGCCGTGATGGTGGAAATCGATCGCGGCACCTGCGCGGTGAAAATCCTGCGCTACGTCGTGGCGGAGGATTGCGGGCGCGTGATCAATCCACTCATCGTCGACGGCCAGGTGCGCGGCGGCGTCGCCCAGGGCGTGGGCGCGGCGCTGATGGAAGAAATTGTCTACGACGAAAACGGCCAGCTCTTGACCGGTACGCTGATGGATTACACGGTGCCGTCGGCGGTCGAGATTCCGCGCATCGAGGCGCATCATGTCGACACCGTGTCGCCGACCACGCTCGGAGGTTTTCGCGGTGTCGGCGAGTCGGGCACGATCGGAGCACCCG
>JBOHWJ010000065.1:0-10371 GCA_050736495.1 Binataceae bacterium (SeqCode)
GATCCTGGCTGCCCCGTTCACCACGGTGACGATCGGCTCGGTCTCGGCGACGCGAATCGGTGTTACGGTGCTCGCGATCATCATGCTTACGATCGCGGTAATCCTGTCGAAGAAGGGATCGATTGCCGAGGATCAAGGCGAGGCGTCCGAGGCCAAACCCAAGGTCGCGGCGGCATAGGTACGCGTGGAAATTTCGGTACGATAGCGACGGGGCGAGCGGCTAGATAGCCGTCCGCCCCGTCGCATTGTCGCGCAGCGCGATTGCTCGCTAGCTTCGGGCGGCGGGCAATCGCACTTCTCCGACCCCGCCCGCGTAATCGCCGCCGTGCCTCAACCCACCCGCGCCGCGTGACGGCGTCCACCCGTGCGGGTAAACTGGTGCCACCGAACCTCTGCAATCCCGATTCGGAGGTGTGACTCGTGGATATCAGCCGGCTCGGCGTCTTTGCCTTTCTCGATTCAACCAGCGGCGCCCAGTCCGTTGACCTCGCGCGGAAAGTCCAGCGCCTCGGCTACAGCACGCTCTGGATAGTCGAGGGCGCCGGACGCAATTCGCTCTCGCACGCCGCCTGGTTGCTCGCGAAAACCGACACGCTGGCGGTCGGTACCGGTGTCGCCAGTGTATGGGCGCGCGCGGCCAGCACGATGGCGGCCGGGGCCAGGACCGCGGCCGAATTGGCGGAGGGCCGTTTCATCCTCGGCATCGGCGCGAACCATCCACGGGCGACCGCGATGCGCGGCCTGAATTACGGCAAGCCGTTGAGCTACATGCGCGAATACCTGGCCGGTCTCAAAAGTGCGCTCTACCAGGCGCCCGCGCCGCGCATCGAGCCGCCCATTGTGATTGGTGCACTCAATCCGCGGATGCTCGAATTGGCTGGCCGTGAGAGCGATGGCGCGATCACGTATTTCCTGCCGCCCGCGCATACGGCCAAGGCACGTGCCGCGATGGGACCCAATAAATGGGTATGCGCTGAGCAAGCGGTGATGCTCGAGCGCGACGCCGCCAAGGCGCGCGCCGCCGCTCGCACATATATGAAGATATACTTGACGTTTCCCGCCTACCTGAACAACCTCCGGCTGCACGGCTTTGGCGACGACGACTTCGCCAGCGGCGGCAGCGACCGGCTGGTCGACGCCGTTGTCGCCTGGGGCGATGAAAGGAAACTGCATGAACGCCTGGAAGCGCATCGCAACGCTGGTGCGAACCATGTATGTATCCTGCCACTAGGTTCCGGCGGTGGCTTGGTGCCCGAAGAGCGCGTGATCGAAGCTCTCGCCCCGCTTTAGGTCGCGCGCGTCAACTCTGTGATCGAGCTGACTTTCGTCGGACGATTCGCGGCGGCGCGTGGAGATTCACGGCGACATATAGATAAGGTGAGCAAATGAGCGCTGATAATCGCAAAATCCGTTTCGGTCTATGGTACGACTTCCGCAATCCGCCGCAATGGCGACAGCCCTACGATCGCCTCTACGGCGAAATCCTCGACCAGGTCGCATGGGCCGAGAATAACGGCTTTGACGACGTGTGGCTCTCCGAGCACCACTTCATCGACGACGGCTATCTGCCCTCGATGCTGCCGGCGGCGGCCGCGATCGCGGCGCGCACCAAAAAGATCCGCATCCCGCTCGGCGTGCTGTTGATGCCGTTCCATAACCCGGTACGCCTGGCCGAGGATATCGCGGTGGTCGACGTGATTTCGGGCGGGCGCTTCGAACTCGGCGTCGGCGTTGGGTACAAGGTCGAGGAATTCGAGGGCTTCGCCGTTCCGTTCAGCGAGCGCGGCGGCCGCACCAACGAGGCGCTCGGAATTATCCGCCGCTTGCTCGAAGGCGAGACCGTTACCTTCAAGGGCAAATTCTTCGAGGTCAACAAGGTCAAGCTCACGCCCGAGCCGATCCAGAAACCTCATCCACCGATCTGGGTCGGCGGCTTTACACCACCGGCACTGCGCCGCGCCGCTCGCTACGGCGACGGTTTCACTGCGCCCGAGGCTACCCGCGGTGTCTATGATGGCTACGTCGCCGAACTGACGAAGCAAGGCAAGCCCACCACCAACGTCAGGTTCGCGGGCGGCTTCCGCTGGCTCATCGTCTCGAACGATCCGGAGAAGACCTGGAACGAGGCCGCCGACCACATTATCTACCAAGCCAATAATTATACGGTGTGGTCCGAGAAGGCTGGTCAGACCCGCCATCCCGTCTATATCCGCGATCGCGAGCATCTGCGCCAGAGTGGCCAGTTCAAGGTCGTCGATCCCGACACCTGCGTCAAAATGATTCGTGAGTACGTCAGCGAGGTGCCGGTGACGCATTATTATTCGTGGACGCTGCCGCCCGGATTGCCGCCGCGATGGGCCGCGCCGCATCTCGAATTGTTCGCGTCGAAGGTGATACCGGCCTTTCGCTAGCGTTACCCGCGCTCGCTAGCGGGTGCTCAGCGGCGTATGCGATCGCGTTCAGACGCCGGTGATATTTACCCGCTGGCGTGGCCACGCGGTCCGTATATCCTCTAGCGCATGGCGTTAAATACTCGTGGCAAAGCACGGTCGCTGATTGGAACGGATACCGGCTACGCGGTCATCACGCGCGGCGTTGGCAGGGCCTACCTTACCGACCTTTATTATTTCCTGTTGACCGCGTCGTGGTCTTTCCTGCTGTTCCTGATCGCAGCGGCGTTCGGCTTCGCCAACACGATTTTCGCGTTGCTCTATTTACTCGACGGCGGCATCGAACACGCGCGGCCGGGCTCGTTCGCCGACGTTTTTTTCTTCAGCGTCGAAACCATGGCGACCATCGGCTACGGCAAGATGTCACCGGTCACGCTGGTCGCCAATGCGCTGATGAGTTTCGAGGCGCTGATCGGCCTTATCGGGTTGGCGCTGGTCACCGGCCTCATCTTCGCGAAATTCTCGCGGCCGAATGCGCGCGTTCGCTTCAGCCGGGTCGCGGTAATCGCGAAACGCGACGGCGTGCCATGCCTGATGTTTCGCATGGCCAACGTACGCTCCAACCAGATCGTCGAGGCGCAGCTTCACGCTGTACTGGCGCGCCAGGAAGTCACCACCGAAGGTGAATCGATGCGCCGCTTCTATGACCTCGAACTGGCGCGCCAGCGCAACGCCATTTTCGCCCTGTCATGGACCGCGATTCATCCGATTGACGAGAAAAGCCCGTTCTTCGGCGCCGATCCCAGGCTGCTCACCGAATGGGACGCCACCGTGGTGGTCTCGCTGATAGGACTCGACGCGACCTTCGCGCAGACCATTCACGCCCGTCATTATTACGAACCCGAGGACATCATTTGGGGCGCCCGCTACGCCGACATCATGGAGTTTTTGCCCGATGGCACCACCGTGCTCGACTATGCGCGCTTCGACGACACGGTCGCGGTCGAGCTTGCGATGCCGTCGCCGGTCGCGCTCGACCAACGCGCGCCCGCGAACTGACCTCGCAATCGCGGGCAATCGCGCGGCAGTCGCGAGCGGTGGCCGCTCTCGACAGGATGGTCGCCCCTGAAGTAGACCAAGTTCAACTATTCAACCTTGGAGGCTCGTCATGTCTAACGATTTAATCGCCGAACGTCGCGACGGAGTGCTGTATCTCACGATGAATCGGCCGGACAAATTGAATGCGCTCAGCGACCAGATGATCGCCGGCCTGCTGGAAGAGTTGAACCGCGCTTCGTCGGACGCCGAAGTCGGCGTGGTTGTCGTGACTGGCGCCGGACGCGGCTTTTGCGCCGGCGGCGATATCTCACGGATGCGCGATCGCAATGAAGGCGCGGCGGCCGGCCGCGGTATCACGCTCGAACAGCGCATCGCGGGCCTGCGCCGCTCGGAGGACGTGAGCCTGTTATTGCACGAGATGCCCAAGGTCACGATCGCGGCAATCAACGGGCCGGCGGCGGGCGCCGGCTTGAGTATCGCGCTTGCCTGCGACTTGCGAATCGCGGCCGACAATGCGCGCCTGGGTACCGCGTTCGCGCGGGTCGGCTTCTCAGGCGATTTCGGCGGCAGTTGGAGTCTGACGCAACTGGTCGGCGCCTCCAAGGCCCGCGAACTCTACTTCTCCGCCGAGGTTATCAACGCCGACGAGGCGCTGCGTATCGGCATGCTCAGCCGGGTGGTGCCGGCGGCGTCGTTCAAAGACGAAGTGCACGCCTATGCGAAACGAATCGCGTCTGGCCCGACCGTCGCCTATGGCTATATGAAGGCGAACCTGAACCTCGCGCTTCATTCGGATTTCCGCACCGCGCTCGATCGCGAAGCTTACGGACAGAGCCTAACCGGCCTTACCCAGGACCATAAGGAGGCGGTCCAGGCGTTCTTGGAAAAGCGCGAGCCCAAGTTCCAGGGCCGCTGATCGCGGATGAGCGGTCTCAGTGCCCCCGGCAGGGTGTTGAAAAGGCATGACCTTGAATTTGCCTCAGAGCGCGTAGCCACCAGAGGAGCGTCGCATGCCGATGACCAAGCGTGAGATCCAAAGCCTGCTGAGCGCGCCGAATGTCGCGGTGATCGCCGTCACCGCGCCCGACGGTGCCCCGCATGCGGTGCCGACCTGGTACGAATATCGCCGCGGCGAAATTTTCTTCATGACCGACGCCACCGCCTTCAAATGCAAATGCCTGATGCATGACCCGCGTGTGGCTCTATGCGTAGACGTGCGCAAGCCGCCCTACAAAGCGGTGATTCTCAAGGGCCGCGCAGCGATGGAGGAGAAAGTCGACGACGCACGGATGGAGCGAATCGCGATCGCCTATCTGGGCAAGAAGGCCGGGCGTGAATACGCGCGTCAATTCAAGGGCGAGCCGGTGGTGGTCGCGCGTTTCAAGCCCGATCGCACGATCTCATGGGACTACGGCAAAGACGGCTGAGTTCGCGGTAAAATAATCGTTCGACGGAGTTGTAACTACAATGTTGAAAACAAAAATCTGTGGCTTGTTCGGAATCGAATACCCGATAATCTCGGCCGGGATGGGCGGGGTTGCGCTGGCGGACCTGGCCGCCGCAGTCTCGCAGGCGGGCGGCCTTGGCACTATCGGTCTCGCCGGCTTCAGTCCCGAAGCGATTCACAAGGAAATCGCGAGGGCGCGCGAAATTACGCAAAAACCGCTCGCCGTGAACCTGATCATCCCGTTTCTCCGGCCTGGCGTGATCGACGTTTTGGTCGACGAACCGATCGAGGCGGTGACCTTCTTCTGGGGCGAGCCGGACGAATCGGTCGCGCGCCTCAAGCACGCCGGCATCAAGGTCATCTGGCAATGCGGTTCGGCCGCCGAGGCGCGGATGGCGATGAACGCCGGCGCCGATGTTATCATGACGCAGGGCTTCGAGGCTGGCGGCCATGTGCGTGGCATCGTGAGCACGATCGCGCTGGTGCCCGAGGTGCGCGACGCTATCGGCGATACACCGATGGTCGCCGCCGGCGGGATGGCCGACGGGCGCGGCCTCGCCGCCGCGCTTGCGCTGGGCGCCGACGGGGCCGTGTTCGGCACGCGGTTTCTCGCCTCCAACGAAGCCGCGGCGCATCAGACCTACAAGGATCGGATCGTCGCGGCGCACGCCGAGGAAACGCTGCATACGACGCTGTTTGATATCGGCTGGCCCAACGCGCCTCATCGCGTGCTGAGGACGCCGGCGGTTGAGGAATGGGAACGCGCGGGACGTCCGCCGTCGGGTCAGCGGCCGGGCGAAGGACAGTCCGCCAGCGCGCTCAAGCGTTCGGGAATTGAATTGCCACTGGTGCGCTATTCCGTGATGGCGCCGACCAATTACGTCGAAGGCGATCTGAGCGGACTCGCCTTCTACGCCGGGCAATCGTGCAGCATCGTGCGCGAGATTCTGCCGGCGGGAGAGATCGTACGGCGTATCGCCGACGAAGCGCGCGCGGTGATCGAGCGCCGGCTCGCACCGTTGGCCCGCTAGCCGAAACCTTTAGCGCCTGCGTCTCTGAAGACCGGTCGGTGCGGTGGGCGGCTTTCGTGGCCGTGATCGATCTGGAATAATCGGGGCGGTGGCTAGAAAGATATCTCCTGAAGACATATTCAAGGCGCTGGCCGAGATTAATTACCCCGGCTACGCGTCGGATATCGTCGCGCTCGGAATCGTCGAAGAGGTGGCGCCCGCGGCCAACGACGGCTTCGCTGTCACGCTGCGCCATGCCGGCGACCGCGAAGAGACGTTGCGCGAAATCGGCGCGCGGATTCATCAGGTGCTGGCGCATCAACTCGGCGTTGGCAAGATCGAGCTCAAGGTGCGCAAGCTCGAAGCCGAGCTGGGCGAAAAGACCGGCCGCATCCGCCTTGCGGGTACGCGCTATATCGTCGCCGTCGCCAGCGGCAAGGGCGGTGTCGGCAAGTCGACCGTCGCCGCGAATCTCGCGATCGCGCTGAGCCGTCTCGGGCGCGGCGTTGGCCTGCTCGACGCCGACATCTATGGGCCGTCGGTGCCGATGATGTTTGGCGTCGGTGACGAGCGGCCGCGCTCGGCCGGCGGCCAGAACTTCTACCCGATTGAGAAGTACGGCGTGAAGCTCATCTCCATCGGCTTTTTCCTCGCCGACAAGGCGCCGGTGATTTGGCGCGGTCCGATGGTGATGGGCGCGGTGCGCCAGTTCCTTCAGGACACGCTGTGGGGGACGCTGGATTTCCTCGTGGTCGATCTGCCGCCCGGCACCGGCGATGCCCAGCTCACGCTCGCTCAGATCGTCTCGCTTGACGGCGCCGTGATCGTGACGACACCGCAGGAGGTCGCCACCGCCGACGCCCTGCGCGCGGTCAAAATGTTCCGCCAGGTACATTGCCCGCTGCTCGGCGTGGTCGAGAACATGAGCTATTTCGTCTGCCCCGATTGCGGTGAACGCGACGAATTGTTTGGTGAGGGGGGCGGCGACACGATGGCGCGCGAGGAAGGCATGGCGCTGCTGGCGCGGCTGCCGCTCTTTCCTGAAATCGGCCAGTCCGGCGACGGCGGCATGCCGATCACGATCGCCCGTCCTGACCATCCGGCCAGCCGGGCCTTCATGGAGTTGGCGGGCAAAGTGGCCGCTGCGATGCCGCGGTGAGCGCATGCCAATGCGCGGCGGCGCGTGCTCAAGCTGCCGGCTCGATCACGGCTTTCCATTACAAAAGAGATTTAAAGCATGGCGACGGTTATTACCGAGGAATGCATCAATTGCGGCGCCTGTGCGCCGCGTTGCCCCAATAACGCGATTTACGAAGGCGGAGCGCAATGGGAACTCGATGGTGAGAGCCATCCGGCTATCGTCGAGGACATCTATTACATCGTGCCCGACAAATGTACGGAGTGCGTCGGCTTCTTCGACCACGAGGAATGCGCGGCCGCTTGTCCGGTCGATTGTTGCATCCCAGACCCCAAAATTCCGGAAACTGAACAGGCGCTGATCGAGCGCGCCCGCGTGCTTCATCCGGACGCTACCTTCGGCGCGGACTTTCCCTCGCGCTTCCGCAAAGCCTGAGTGGTGCGCCGCAAGCCAGCGCGTGCCCTTCATGCTTCTCAGAACGGGTAGTTGATACCCGAGAAGACCGCGGGGCCCTCGCCGCCCATGCCGATGTCGACGTAGCCGACCACGAACGGCTCCGCGATCGCGCGAAAGCCAAGTCCGCCCACCGGATGCAGATCAGCGGCGGGGTTCTGGCTCATCCTATGGAAGACGCGGCCGGCGTCGATGAAGGGCGCCAGCTCAAGAATGCCGTGGGTGTTGAAAATGTTGGCCTCGAGCACCCGCGCGCGGATCTCGAAGTTGGCGACGGCGAGATTGTTGTCGATGAAGCGGCCGGCGCCATATCCGCGCAGCGTCTCCTGATCGTAGAGCAAGCTCTCCTCGCCGCCCAGCCGTCCCATGTCCCAGAACGGTGCTTCGTTGCCCGACGGCATGTACTGCATGTACAAGTGTCCGGCGAGCGTAAAGCGTTTGCCCAGCGGATAGTATTTGCGCAGATCGAAGCCGAAGCGCGTGTACGAAAATGAACTCATAAAGCGGCGGTCGGCAAACGCGCCATAGACCACGCCGAGCATGCCGTCGCGCGGGATTTCGATCGAATCGCGTGTGTCATAGGTCAGGCGCAATTCGTTTAATACTTCGCTGCCGCCGTTGACCCCCTTGACCTTGGGAAAGAGCCGGAAAATGGTCGGGATCGAAGTGAATGCACCGTCGAACAAGCGCATGTAGCGCGGACGCTCGACCAGCGCGACTTGCAGGTCGTGCGTGATGTTATAGCCAAATAGCGCCTGCACATAGACCTGCTCGGTGGTGTAGTTGGTCTCCTGGCCCAGCCGTGAATCGTTGCCGATGCCGAAGAAGCGCTCGGTCGGGTCGCGCTCGAAAAAGAGGCGCCCATTGAAGGACCACCAATTCTCACGGGTGCGGCCGGTCGAATAGCTGATGTCGACGTTGCGCGCGATGTTCTCCTGCGCGCCGGCGAGCGCGTACCACTGCGTGTCTTCCGACGGGTAGGAGAAGAAACGTACCGCGCCGCCAGGGCCGAGATCGGTGTTGTTGTTGATGTCGGGCGCGAAGATTTGGTTGATGTCGTTGTTCTGATCTTTGAACAGCGTCGCAAACAGGATGCCGTAGGTGACACCGCCGTTGGGATTGGTTGCGACTTCGGGCACCGGGATCAAGGTGAACGGCCAGTTATGCGGATTCAGGCTCGGCGGCCACGTTTGAGGGTCCAGCAGGCTGAATGCCAGCGCCGGCGCGGCAACGAACACCAGTACCACCATCAGAACGATCGTTGTGGTAACACGCTTCATCTCAATAAGGTGCCAATGACACACCAGCCTCTCCTCTCCATCTCGCATACCGGCCATATCGGCGTAACAGATTTGCAGTCCAAGCGAACGTAATCAACCCGCGTGGACGGGGGAATGTGGATGACTGTGCGGAGTGAATTTCTGCTTTGGTTGCGCACCCTGGTGCCAAGCGTGGTTTGCGGCGATACGTTCTATCTGCGGAAAGTTTCGCGCCGGCACATCGGGCGCATCGAATGTTACGCCGCCGGAAGATTGCTGCCGCGCGGTTTTCGCTCGAGCGCAAAATGTGCGAGGATTCGGGCAAATGAGTCTCGCGGCCCGCTTTGCGCCGACCCACATGGGACACGGCCGTGGTCCGCACAGTCCGGGCGATGCGCGCGCGGGCGGTCGTAATCTCAAGGAGGATTTGCTGATGGCCAATGCTGACGGCGGCGAACTGGTGGCGCGCGTACTGCGCGAAAACCATTCGCGCTATTGTTTCGCGATTAATGGTGGACACCTTTTCCCGATTCTTGCTCAGTTGCGCAACCATGACATCAAGCTCATTCACATGCGCCATGAGCAGGCCACCGCCTACGCGGCCGACGCGTACGCGCGCATGACTGGAGAAGTCGGCGTATGCATGGTGACGGCAGGATGCGGCCTCACCAACGCGGTGACCGGTTTGTGCCTCGCCGCGATGACCAACAGCGCCGTCGTGTGCATCTCCGGTCAGCATCCCAACACCGAGGATCATCAGGGCTCCTTCCAGGAGGCCTACGGCTCCGAGGTGCTGAAGAGCTTCGCCAAGTATACCAAGCGCGTAACCGACTGGAGCACCATCAGTTTCGACATGCGCCTGGCTTTCCGCGAGGCGATCACGCCGCCCCAGGGCGTCGCTCTGGTCGAGATTCCGCAGAACATTCTCTACCATCATGAGGATGACAAGCGGCAGCATAGCGGCGGCATGCGCTTCACCGCGGACGACGTTCGCAGTGCTGGCGACCCCGCCAAGATCGACCGCGCGCTCGAATTGCTGCACGCGGCCGAACGTCCGCTGATAGCCGGCGGCGACGGGCTGTTCTGGTCGCAGGCCGCGCCTGAGCTTAAGGAGTTCGTCGATCTCACGTCGATTCCGGTCTACGCGCGCCGCGCCGGCCAAGGCTCGGTTTCCGAGGAGCATCCGCTGGCGATTCGCGGCGCCTTCAAGAAGCCCTTCACCGGCCGCGCCGACGTCGTGCTGACGCTGGGCTTCCGCTTCTGGAGCGGCGAGCATTTCGGCAAGCCGCCGACCTGGAATGATAAGGCCAAATATATCCAGGTGGATCCCACCGCGGCGCGCATCGGCTGGCAGGTCCCGGCCGAGATTCCGGTGGTCGGCGATCCCAAGCTGGTCCTGCGCCAGATGATCAACCGCATCAAGGAACTCAAGCTCGACTTCTCCAAAAACCGCAATTCGGGCTGGGTCAAGGAACTCGCCGAGGTGCGCGCGAATTTCGAAAAGCAGGTCGCCGAGCAGGCCAGGAAGTTCGTTAGCAACCGCCCGATTCATCCCTCGCGCCTGTCGCGCGACCTGGTCTCGGTACTCGACAAGAACGCTACCGTCGTCATCGAC
>JBOHWJ010000066.1:0-3968 GCA_050736495.1 Binataceae bacterium (SeqCode)
TTCATGATGGATTGCGACACCACCGGCATCGAGCCCGACATCGCGCTGATCAAGTACAAGAAACTGGTCGGCGGCGGAATGCTTAAGATCGTCAACGGAACCGTGCCGCGTGCGCTCAAGCGTGCCGGTTACGACTCGCGCGAAATTCAGGAAATCGTCGAATATCTCGACGAGCACGAAACTATCGAGGGCGCGCCGCATCTGGCCGACGCGCACATGGCGGTATTCGATTGCGCCTTCAAACCGCGCTCCGGCTCGCGCACGATTCATTACCTGGGCCATCTCAAGATGATGGGGGCGGTGCAACCGTTCATCTCGGGCGCAATCTCGAAGACCATCAATATGCCGGCCGAGGTCATCGTCGACGAAGTGGCCGAAGCTTACGTCACAGCGTGGAAACTCGGGCTCAAGGCGGTGGCGATTTACCGCGACGGCTCCAAGCGCACGCAGCCACTCAACACCGGCAGGTCGGAGGAGAAGAGCGCGCACGCCGTGGTCGCGTCGGCAGCGGATGAGTTCCGGCCGCGGCGGCGCAAGCTGCCCGACGAGCGTAATTCGATCACGCATAAGTTCGACATCGCCGGCCACGAAGGTTACATCACGGTCGGCATGTACGAGGACCGCACGCCGGGCGAGATTTTCGTCTCGATGTCGAAGCAAGGCTCGACTATTTCGGGTCTGATGGACGCCTTCGCGACGGCGATTTCCTACGCGCTACAATACGGTGTACCACTGCAGTTCCTGGTCGATAAGTTCGCGCATATGCGCTTCGAGCCGTCGGGCTTCAGTAAGAATCCGCAAATTCCTTACGCGAAATCCATTATCGATTACCTGTTCCGATGGCTCGCCTCGAAGTTTCTCGACGAGCAGGCCAAGCAGGAAGTCGGCGTGCTAAACAGCTCGAACGCTGACATGGGCCACGGCCATATC
The DNA here is from genome assembly GCA_050736495.1 of Binataceae bacterium (SeqCode). Classification (GTDB taxonomy): domain Bacteria; phylum Desulfobacterota; class Binatia; order Binatales; family Binataceae; genus JBOHWJ01. The sequence goes on from JBOHWJ010000066.1 coordinate 931, forward strand.
GCCATGGAAGCCGCGCCGGCGTCGGCCGTGGCCCATGTGGCGCAGGTCACCGGCGACCTGCGCGAGGGCAAGGATTCGAGCCTGCGGCAGGCCTTTATCAACCAAGCCGACGCGCCGCCGTGCCCCGATTGCGGATGCATCATGGTGCGCAATGGGACCTGTTACAAGTGCATGAATTGCGGTGCGACCAGCGGTTGCTCATGAACGAAGGACGGAGACCAAACGAACAACATCAACGAGCGCCGGCGCGAGGGCAAAGATGAGCAGGGGATGCGGTTTTGACGACGCCATCCAGCGACTCTTCGCTTCGTTGGATTTCGCCGCGCAACAACGGCTCGGCCATCAGCTAATACGGGGCGCCGCGCTGACCTCGATGTCTGAAGAGCCGTTCGAGATGCGTCTCAAATGTGGCTTATGCGACGCCGTGATGTGGTTCGAGAATATCGCGTTGCCGACGGGTGAGCGCGCCGACTGGCGGCTCGCCGCGGAATCGCACGAGTATGCGGCGGTGCCATGCCGGGCGCGGGTCGCGATGATTTCGGGGCGGGTGGAGGTACGGCCGTCGTTACGGCCATGAGGGTCGGGGACAGAGCGGTGGTGGGCGCGGCGCAAGAAACGCGAGGGATCGAGGGGGCCCCGGAGAGGCGATGGTGGTGGTGACAGAGAGGATGCAGGGCGCATCGGAGACGGTGGTGGAGGTGGTGATGAGACGGCGGCGTGGCGAGCAACCTCTCCGGGGTCAAGTCTTCCGGTAGCAAGCGGGACCGTCTGACCCGCTTCGATAGTGTGGTGCGGGGTGGCGGATGTGGGTATGGCAAGGGGGCCGGAGTTTCTCCGGCCCCCGCATTTTTTCCAGAGATTGGATCACATTTACGGCGGACTCGCGCAGCCTGTGGGCGACAGCGGCTGTCAACTACTAGACCGCGTCTGATCGCCATACAAAACCTTTTCGCGACAATTGGCTTGACTGAGTGATAGATTCCGCATTCCGCCTCGATAGCCAAAACGAGCTATTTCCGCTCTAGATGTAGCGGCTAAACGTATTGTCTTAGTAATATCCAATTCAATATGATGACGAACCGAAAGGGGTACTCCGGGCTTCGAGGAACGAGTCTATGCAATGGCCCAATGGAATGGAGCCTGAGCATGCCGCCGTCCATGTGCGCAACGAACTCTTCATTCCCGCCGCTCCGGAACGGGTCTGGCGATGGCTCTGCCGTGCCGTGCAATGGCCCGAATGGTACCCCAACTGCGCCTGGGTGCGTCTGCGTAGCGGCAGCGGACCAGATCTTGGCCCCGCCAGCGCTTTCACCTGGAAGACCTTCGGGGTTAGAGTCCGTAGCACCGTACGCGTGTACGAACCGTTTCGCGAACTCGGATGGGACGCGGCCGCGTTTGGCCTGCACGCCTACCATGGATGGCTGATCGAACCGCAGGATAGCGGAAGCCAGGTCATCACCGAGGAGACCCAAAACGGGCCGCTAACCGCAATGGGCCGTTGGCACCTGCGCCGAATCCTTTCGCGCAATCATCGGACCTGGCTTGAAGCTTTAAGCAATGCCGCGGCAGGCGGCGACCCCGGCTGAAGACAATCCGGGTCTGCGGTCGCAGGCCAGGAAATAAAACAGTCAGCACCAGCCGACCACGGCCGAGCAAGGTCGCGACCTGATTTCCGTGGCCGTCAACGCGCGCATTGCGTCCAACAAGGGTGATTCCGCCAGCGGAGCGGCGCGCTACTGCGTAATGGTTTGCATCACGTGGCCGCTCGCCGCGTCACAAATATCGACTTCGACCGCACTGGTTACCTTGTGCACCTGTTTGACCTGCGTAATTCCGGCCTTCAAGTCGCCAAGGAACTTGGCCGCCGCAAACGGCGGCATCTGATCCATCGGGAAATTGTCCATCAGCACGCGCGCCTTGTACTCGGACGGCCATTGCACGGTCTTCACCTTGGGACCCGCGACCGGTAAACTGCGCAGCATCGCGGCCAGCCCGGCCTGAAACGTACTGGAGGCGGGCGCGTTTGCGGCAGGCACGCTGGCTGCGGACTGCGCGGTTTGAGCGGCAGGTAATCCCGCCGAACCCGGCGCCGGTTCTCCCGCGTTAGCCGAATTGACCTGCGCGATCATCTGGTTCACGCGATCGCGTGCCTTTTGATCGGGGGCAAGCTTGAGCGCCTTTGCGAAGGCGGCGCGCGCATTGGCCAGATCGTTCATCTCGCCATAGGCGACCCCGAGATTGAAGTTGGCCTGAAAGAAGTCGGGGTGCTTGGCAAGAACCTTGCGGTATTGCACCACAGCCTGGTCGGCATTGCCAGTCGACAGGTACATCGTGGCGAGGTCGGTACGTACGTCGGGGTCATTGGGTTGCTTGTTCAGGTAATGCTCATAGGCGGCGATAGCCTGGTCGAATTTGCGGTCGTCGAAATCGATATTGCCGATTCCGCGCAAGGCGAGGAGGTCGTCTGGATTGAGCTTGAGTGCGTGCGCGTACGCCTCCCGCGCCTTCGCATAGTAGGAGGACTCGAACAGACCTGCGCGTTCGGTGACGTCGCCGAGACGATCCCACGCCGCAATATCATTGGGATTGGCGCGGGCCTTCTGCTCGATCCGCGTGATCAGATCACGTGCCTCCTTGGGTAATTCGATCTTGGGGTGGCCGGGCGGGAGCTCGCCACTTTGCAATGAAGTGGTGCCAGGCTGGGGCGCAGGTGCGCTCTTCAGCAGGTTCTGGCGCGCCGGCAACTGGCGCAGAATAATCAGCGCGACTGCGAGGCCGATTGCCAGGATTACCGCCATGACAGCGGCGAAGGCGCCCGTATAGCGTGGCCTTCGGGGCGCGGCGACGGGCGTGACCGGGGCCGCGATAGTCGCGTCCGGGCTGGACTCTTCCGCCAGATCGGCTTGAGTCGCGCTGGGGTCGAGGGTAGCGAGGGATTCGCCGCATTCGACGCAAAAGCGCGCGCCTGCCACGACCGGCACGCCGCATTGGGGACAAAAGCGGACCATCAAATTGAAACGGCGGACGTCGCCATGGCG
>JBOHWJ010000067.1:0-4581 GCA_050736495.1 Binataceae bacterium (SeqCode)
TCGGTGGAAGAAATAGTCTTTAGAGGAATCGGGGCCGCACCCGAATAGTCACCCCATCGCGGCGGCGCAACTCGGTACGGCGCATCGCCCGCATGCACTGGCGAGAACGCGTCGAACGTATTCGTACCGTCGGTCGCCGATTGTATTTCTCTTTCATTTTTCATCCTAAGTTCAACTATTAGTTTAAGTTAGATCGCACCTTCGGTTTATTGTGCGGTTGACAAAGACGAAATAAAAGCGAAAATAGATCCGCGATGGCGGCGGCGCTCACAACCCTACAACTGGCGGATGCGGCTTCCCGGCGCGGCCTCGTGGAAGCTCCGGCAAAATCCGCCAATAGCATCGAAACCCTCGATTTCTCGGGCGTTTTCCGCGGCCGTGAACTTACTCTCAAAGACCGTAGGCTGAACTCCGGCCTGCCTCTCATCGACCGCCTTATCGGCGGCGGGATCGCGCGCGGCCGAATCAGTGAAATCCTCGGCAATCCAGGATCGGGCAAGACCTCGCTCGCCACCACCTTCATGGCGATTGCAACCGCGCGCGGCGAAGTCGCCGCCTGGGTCGATGCGGCTGGCGGTTTCGACCCCGAAAGTATCGCCGCCGCCGGCGTCGACCTCGCCCGCGTACTATGGGTCGCGGCGCCTGAGCGCGGCGGTCCCGGCCGCCACGGCGGCGATGGTGATTCCCGGCTTCAGGAAAATTTCGCCGCCCCAAGGCATTTAGCAGATGACCATTTAGTAGACGGCCATCCAGGTATCAATTCGGATGAGAGCGACGGCCCGCCGGATTTTGATGACGGCTGGAATTATGCGCGCGGCGGCTCGCGCAGCCGGCGGCGGCTACATCAGCGGGCGCCATGGGACGCCGCCGTCAAGACGGCGGAACTAATTCTTTCTGCCGGCGGCTTCGGATTAGTGGTGGTTGACTTTGGCGCATCGGCGCGGACGTTGTCGCAAGCCGTCGCGCTGAGGCTCGCGCGCGCCGCCGAACGCGGCGGCACGGCGGTATTGATCCTGGCGGCGCAGCGGATGTGCGGCACTTTCGCCGCGCTGAGCCTGGTCTTGAATTGCCGCCGCGCATGTTTCAGCCGTGCCGCCGCCAACGCGCCCGCGCTGTTCGACGGCCTTGAGGTCGAAGCGCGGGTGGCGCGCAACAAGCTTGGCGGCTCGGGCGGCGCCGCGACCTGGAAGGCGCTGCGCGAACGGATGCGCCGCGATGTCGCATAGGAGAATCGCATGCCTGATGGTGGCCGGCTTTCCCGTCGCCGCCGCTATCCGCGCAAATCCGGAATTGCGCGAGCGTCCCTTCGCGCTGCTGCGCCTGCCCACCGCCGCATCGCCCGCGGGCGGCGCGCACCGCGCCCATCGCGCCGGCATTGCCACCTACCAGCCGCATAGTGAAATCGCTCACGTCTCGCCGCTCGCCAAAGCGGCCGGCCTGCGCCCGGGAATGACGGTGGCTCAGGCGCGCGCGCTGCTCCCTGGCCTCGTCATCACGAGTCCGTCAGCCGCGGCCGAGCGCGCCGCCGCCGACGCCCTGCTCAATGTCGCCGAATCGCTTTCGCCGGTGGTCGAGGAAGGCGCACCCGGATGCGTATGGCTCGACCTGACCGGCATCGGGCGTTTCTTTCGCCATTCGATGCGCGCCGGCGCTACCGCTCCGCCCATGTCATCGGTATCGTCCGTGCCAGACACACACATATCAGCTTCATCGAATGCGTTGAGTGCAGCGGGTGGCGGCGCGGTGGAAGATGAAATCGCCGCGGAACTGATTCGCCGTGCGCGGCAAATCGGGCTCGAAACGGCGGCCGGAATCGCCGCCGGCAAGGAAATCGCGCATTTGGCCGCGCGTTGCGGCGGTATCCGGGTGATCGCACCGGGCCGGGAGCGCGAATTTCTCGACTGGATGCCGCTCGATCTGCTCGATCTCGACCACGGCGGGGCGAGCAGCGGCCTCGAACTCGCATTCGCGCGTCTGGGGATGCGGCGGCTCGGCGACCTCGCGCGGCTCGACGTGCGTGCGGTCGGCAGCCGGCTCGGCGCGCGCGGCGTCGAACTGGTCAGGCTCGCGCGCGGCGAAAGCTCGTCGGCGCCGGTCGCGCGCCCACGCGCGGAGAGCTTCGCCGAAGCGGCCGAACTGGAATATGGCATCGAGAACCTGGAGGCGCTCGGCTTCGTGATGCATGCGATGCTGGCGCGCCTCGCCGCGCGGCTTTCCCTGCGCGGCCTCGTCGCCGGCGACATGGCACTGGCGCTCGGACTCGCCGGCCATCGCCACGACGATCGCCGGGTCGTAGTTGCCGCCCCCACCAATGACGTCCGCTCGCTGCTGACGCTGCTCAACCTGAACCTCGCCGCGTTGCCGCCGCCCGCCGCGATCGAATCGATTCGGCTCACGGTCGCGCCGCGCACGCCGCGCCCCGCACAGACCGATATGTTCCTGCCGCCCGCGCCTGCCCCTGATCGGCTCGAAACCGCGATGGCGCGTATCGCCGCGATTTGCGGTCCGGATCACCTCGGCACGCTCGTACAGGCGAATTCGTGGCGGCCCGAGGCGATGCGGCTCGGCCCCTTCGCTCCGCCCCCACCTCCGCCGCTCGTCGCGCCCGATCGCAATGGCGCATCTCATCCCCCAGCGGCGAATGCGAACGTGAGCCGGATGGTGATGCGAACGATTAGGCCGGCCGAGGAGGTCGAGGTGATGTGCCAGCGGGAGGCGCCGGAATTCGTCCGCGGCAAAACCATATGCGCGCGTGTGATCACTACCGCAGGGCCATGGCGGCGCCAGGGCGAATGGTGGCGCCCGCGGCATCCCATGTCCGCGGGACATCGCGCTCGCGGTGCTGAAAATCGTTGGGATACTCTCGACGATGGAGACGAAATCGCCGTGATAAAAGATCCAAAGGACGGAGAATCGGCGGACGCCGCTCCCGATGCCGCGCACGCCAGCGGCAACGATCACGCCGGTGCATGGAATGCCGCCGCACCGATGGCCTATGCGCGCGACTATTACGAACTGGCGCTGACCGACGGCGGCGTCTATCGCGTCTATTGCGACTTGTACTCCGGGCGATGGTTCGTCGACGGCATTTACGATTAACGATTCGCCATGAGCGCCCCGCCTCCATATGTGGAATTGCGCGCACGCAGCGCGTTCAGCTTTCTCGAAGGCGCCAGCGCACCCGAGGACCTGGTTGAATGCGCTGCCGCACTCGGTTACGACACGCTCGCGCTCGGTGATCGCGATGGACTTTACGGTGCGCCGCGGTTTTACCAGGCCGCCGTCAATGCGGGAGTCAAAGCGATCGTCGGCGCCGATCTCACGCTCGACGACGCCAGCTTTACGAACGCCCATGCGAATCAGAGCAAAGCCGCGCCGGCGCGACTTTACGTGCTCGTATCCGATCGCGAACGCTACAAAAATCTGTGCCGGATGATCACGGCTTCCAAGCTCCGGCCGATTGGCGTCAACGCGGACGGCTCGCTCGGATATCCAGCCAAGGGTGAAAGCCGGATTACGCTGGAGGACCTCGAGCGGTTCGGCGCGGGCATGATCTGTCTTGCGGGCGGCGCGATGAGTCCGCTCGCGCGGATGCTGATTCGCGGCGAGGATCCGCGCCGGCTATGCGATCGCCTGCGCGCGATTTTCGGCGGCGAAAATTTCTTCATCGATATTCAGCGCCATCTCGACCCCGACGAGGAACGGCTCAACCGCAAGCTGATCGCGCTCGCCGCGGCCGGCCGGGTGCCACTGGTCGCGACCAACGACGTCTGTTTCACGCTAGCCGCGCCGGGCAATTCGCGCCCCGAGGCGGCGCCGGTTGAACTGCATACCTGCGTGCCGTCGGATTCAATCAGGCTCGGCGGCGGACGCGGCGCGCCAAAAATTCGCAATGCGCGCGGCAATTATCCGGACTCCATGCCCGGCGCCGCGTTCGATCCCGCACAGGGCGGGATGGAACGGGCACTGCTCGACGTGATGACCTGTATCCGGCTCAAGACCACGCTGGAGGAGGCGGGACGCGCGCTCTGGATCAACCACGAACGCCATCTGAAGCCGCCGGCCGCGATGGCCGCGCAGTTTCGCGACGTTCCCGGCGCGGTTGCGGCGACGCGGGAAATCGCCGCGCGCTGCGAGTTCACGCTCAAGGACCTCGGCTATCGCTTCCCCGACTATCCGCTGCCGCCCGGCGAAACTTCCGACAGTTACCTGCGCGCGCTGACCGCGGCGGGCGCGCGCGACCGCTGGGGTGCGCCCGATGCGCGCACGCATCACCAACTCGAACATGAACTCGCGATCATCGCGAAGCTCAGACTCGCCGGCTACTTCCTCATCGTATGGGACATCGTGCAGTTCTGCCGCGAGAATCAGATCATGGCGCAAGGGCGCGGCTCGGCCGCGAATAGCGCCGTCTGCTATGCACTCGGCATCACCGCCATCGATGCCGTCAAGATGGAACTGCTGTTCGAGCGCTTCCTTTCCGAGGAGCGCGGCGAATGGCCCGATATTGATCTCGACCTGCCCAGCGGCGACCAACGCGAGAAGGTCATCCAGTACGTCTATCGGCGCTACGGCGAGCGC
>JBOHWJ010000068.1:0-3487 GCA_050736495.1 Binataceae bacterium (SeqCode)
GGTCATCTGGACGTCGCGGGTCAGCGCGTTGAGTTCGTCGAACTCGTGGCGGGTTTCGCGTTCGCGCGTGAAAAGCTGGATCACCGCCATCCCGCTCAGTGCCTCCGACAGGTAGGCGTTGAGCGCGGCGAAGCGTTCGCGAATCTCGCGATAGAGGGTGCGCGCGCGCACGCGATAAAAATTGATTACGAGCAACAGCGGCGGCACCACGCACAAAGCCCACAACGCCAGCCGCGCGTTGAGCCAAAACATGATCGCGACGATCCCGGCCAACGTCAGGAAGTCGATGAACAGCGTGAGCGATCCGGCGCTGAACATTTCATTAATGGCGTCGATATCGGTGGTCATCCGGCTCACCAGCCGGCCCGCCGGCGTGCGATCGAAAAACGCCATCGGCAGCCGCTCGACGTGGCGGAAGAGTGCCATGCGCAGGTCGGAGAGGCTATACTGCGCCACCATCATGGTCAGGTAGAACTGTCCATAGAAGGTTGCGACCTCGCCCACCAGTAGAAACAGGTACAACGCTCCCATCACCAACAGGCCATGGCCGTGCGAAGCGGCGATGAGCGGCTTGAGCCAGCTCGGCGGCGCGGTTTTGCGCGCCGCGAGGAAAACGTCGATAGTGAGCTTGACGATGTAGGGCTGGGCGAGCGCGAATGCCGAGTTGAGCGGCATCAGCAGCATAGACAGCCAGAACAGCTTGCGGTAGGGCCGTACGTACCCCCACACCCACCGCAGCAGCCGCCAGTCGTAAACGCGGCCAAGTTCGTCTTCCGCTGCGTACTGCATCGATTAGTAGCGGGCGAGCTCCTCCTCGAGCAGTTGGCGCCGGAACAACTCGGCGTAAGTCCCGCGCAACCCCATCAGTTGCTCATGGGTGCCGCGCTCGGCTATCGCGCCGTCTTCCAACACGATTATCTCGTCGGCGTCACGCACGGTTGAGGCGCGATGCGACACCACGATGGTGGTGCGGCCCTTGACGCTCTCGGAGAGGCTTTGGAGCACCGCTCTTTCAGTTTCGGTATCGACGCTGGAGAGCGCGTCATCGAGCACCACGATGGCGGGATTGTAAGTGAGCAGGCGCGCGATGGTGACGCGCTGCTTCTGGCCGCCCGAGAGCGCCATGCCGCGTTCGCCGACGATGGTATCGAGACCATGCGGCAGCACCGCGAGGTCGCCGTCAAGCCCGGCCGTGCGCGCGGCCGCCTGCACTTCGTCCATCGTCGCGGCGATGCGGCCGAAGGCGATATTGTGCGCCATCGTGTCGGAAAAGAGTGTCGGCTCCTGTGGCACCACGCCTACGGTCCGGCGCAGCGCGCCGAGCGGCAGTTCGCGGATATCGCGTCCGTCGAGGAGCACGTGTCCGTCGGTCGGCTCGATCAGGCGTGCCAGCAGCTTCGCCATCGTGGATTTGCCCGATCCAGTCCGTCCCACGATCGCGAGCTTGTTGCCGGCCGGCACCTTGACGCAAATGTCCTTGAGCGCGTAGGCGCGCGAGTTGTCCTGCCCGGTGGCCATGCCATCGCGCGCGTAGTAGCTGAACGATACGCGGTCCCACTCGATCGCGCCTTCGACCGCCAAACGCGCGCCGTCGCCCGCCACTGACGGTGTCGGCGCCGCGTGGAAAATCTCATCGAGCCGCTTCATCGAAGCCTTGGCACGCTGGTAAATCGAAATCATCCAGCCCAGTGAAACCGTGGGCCAAGCCAGGTAGCCGAGGTAGACCATGAACGCGACGAGGTCACTGATGGTGAACTCATTCGCCTGGATCAAGGCGCCGCCGTAAATCAGCACGATCATCACGGAGGCGGCGACGGTGCCGCGAATCATCGGCATGAACACCCCGCGAATCCGCGCCAGCGCAAGTCCCTGCTCGTTGTATTCGTCGTTGAGATTGCGGAATCGTTCCGCCTCGCGTTCTTCCAGCGTGTAGGCCTTGACGACGTGGATTCCCGAGAGACTTTCCTGCACCTTGGCGCCGATCGCGCCCAGCCCCTCCTGCACCTTGAGGCTGCGCATCATCAGCGTGCGCGAAAGGAAGCGCATACTTATGAAGAGCAGCACATAAGGAACCATGCACGCCAAGGTGAGCTTGACATTCAGCGAGAACATGAAGATCAATCCGAGAAGATAGGTGACCGGGGTGTTGGTGAAACTCATCACACCCATCCCGATCATCATGCGCACGGCGGTCAGGTCGTTGATCATGCGCGACATCAGGTCGCCGGTCTTGAGCCGTTCGTAAAAGTCGGTGCCGAGCGTGGCAAGATGGGTAAAGAGATCGTTGCGCAGCTCGTATTCGATATGGCGGCCCATGTTGAAAATGACGAAACGCGAGAACATCCGCGCGACACCCATCAGGATCGCCAGGATGCACATCAGTATGGTCAGATGGATTAGGCGGGTGTGCTGAACCTTCTGGATGGCGTCGACAGCGTCGCGCATCAGGATCGGCAGAACCATCTGCAGGACCGCAAATGCAACCGTGCAAAAGATACCGAAGGTATATCCGACCCAGTGGCGGCGGATGTAGGCATACAGGCGTTTCATGTCGCCCCGCCTACGTTACCAGTTATTGCGGATAAGAAAAGCACGTGGCATTCCATGCCGCCGGAATACTCACGATCGCACGGCTTGGGCGCGTGATCTTTGCCTCGGTGCGATGCAAAGGCGAATGGTATGCACGAAACAAAGTTTCGACAGGCCAACGGGAATCAGCGCGGATGCGAGCTCTTGAGGCGGCGCTCATAGACCTTCGCGTACTTGAGAAACACGTAAAACGCGGCCGTCATCGCGGCGTAGAGTCCGCGTCCGCCGTCGCGGAAGCCGCCGCGCAATATATAGAAATTGAAGAAGCGCCACAGCGGATGACCAAACATCTTGAACGCCGCGAACGCGGTCGGCTCGATTTCCGCCGCTGCGCGCGTGCTGAAACGGTTCATGGTCGCGACATGGTCGCTGATATCACGATAGCTGAAGTGCAGGATCGGCGCCGCCAGCCGTCCTATACGCCCGTCGACCACCACCTTGTCATGCGGATCGACGCCGCCGATATGGCCGCGCTCGCGGCGGAACAGCCGCACCGGCCGGTCGCGATAAATCGGCCGCGTATAATAATGACCCAGGTGATACAGCACGCGGTGGATACGGTAGCCGTCGGCCGCGCCGGGCGAGGTCACCGTCCGCTCGATCTCACGGCCAAGGTCGTAGGTCGCTTGCTCGTCCGCGTCGAGCAGCAGCACCCATTCGGTGCTCGTGTGGTCGAGTGCGATCTGTTTTTGCCGCAGGTAGTTGGTGAACTCCTGGCGCAGCACACGCGCGCCCAGGCCAGCGGCAATTTCAACCGTGCGATCAGTCGAGAACGAATCGACAACAACCATTTCGTCGCAGAACGAGGACGCGCTCTTCAAGCACTGCCCTATCAGTTCCTCTTCGTCACGCGTGATAACGATGAGCGAGATGGTAGGACGCGCGGCCATTTCTACTC
>JBOHWJ010000069.1:0-5714 GCA_050736495.1 Binataceae bacterium (SeqCode)
GCTTGGTTGCGATCGGCACGCCGAAGGCCTTACGCTCCCTGGCGTAGTCGCGCGCGTAATCGAAGGCCGCGCGCGCAACTCCGACCGCCATCGCCGCCATTGCGACGCGCGCCTCACTCAGCAGGCGCGTGAAATTGATTCCGCCGCCACCGCCCAGACGCGCCTCGGCGCTGACGCGGCAACCGTCCAGTTTAAGTTCGTAGGTCCGGAGCCCCTTCAGGCCCATGTTCTTTTCGCGTGCGGAAATCGCCACGCCCGTGCTCGCGCGCGGCACCAGAAACGCGTCGACGCCGGCAGCGCCCCTGTCCCTGCCGGTGGCGGCATAGACCAGCAACATCTCTGCTTCGGCCGCCAGCGGCACGCAGCACTTGGTTCCGCTTAAAATGAAGCCGCTGCCGTCGTTATGCGCGACAGTGTCGAGTACGGCCGGGTCGAAATCGAAGCGCGGTTCCATCAGCGCCGCCGTCGCCGCGGTGAAATGGTCGGTGCTGAGCGGCTTCAGAATGCGCGCGCGCTGATCGTCGGTACCCATCTCGATTACGGGGAAAGCGAGCAATCGCGGCGCCAGCACATGCAGCGCTATCGCGAGGTCGCCATAGGCGAGTTCCTCGGCAATAATCGCGCCGGTAACTGCCGAGCGCTGATTGCCGTAGCCGCCCAACTGTTCAGGTATGGGGCCGCGCACCAACCCGAGTTCCCACGCCTTGGCGGCGAGCGCACCGGGAATATCGCCGCTTTCGTCAGCCGGCCGCGCGGCGGGGCGAATTTCGTCGACGGCGAAAGCCGCGATGGTATCGCGAATCATCCTTTGTTCTTCGCTGAGCTCGAAGCTGATCATGCGTTCACGCACTCGTCGTTATTGATGGTCCGCACCTCGAATTAATATAAAGTGTTAGTTTAATTACTGCCGGTCGTTGGGTCGCGTTCGGCCGCGTGCTCGCGCCGTATGCGCTCGCGAGCGCGCGCGCGGCTGTACGTATGCGGATCATCCTCGACCCGAGTTGGCGGCGCCAGCGGCTTGCGCACCTTGCGCAGCAGACGCAGCGTCTCCGGCTTGACGGCTGTTCGCGGCTTGGCGCGCTTGCGCGTCTTGCGCGTGCCGATGGATTTCCTGGCGGTAGCCATGTGACGGTCCTCGCCCTACGGTGCAAATCCAATGAAGCTCATCTGGAGTCCAGTGGCGACGCCCCCGCCGCCACGCCGCGAGAAAAACCGATCGTTGCCACAGCGCGTGCATGGTCCCACGCACACAATCGCCTCACGCCGAAGTCCGGCACGCTCCAGTTGGTCGCGAATAATTGAGCGCAAGCTCATGTAAGCCTTGCCGGTACGGCCGGGGCGCGTATGCTCACGCGCGCCGGGGATTTCACAGGCGAATTGCCCGACCAGCTCGGCGTCGACCTCGAAGCAGCAGCCGCCGATAGCCGGCCCCATCGCGGCGCGCAATGCCTGTGGCCGCGCATCCAGCGCGGCCATCGCGCACACGCCCGCGGCAACGATTCCGCCGAGCGTGCCGCGCCATCCCGCGTGGAAGGCGCCGCAAACCCGCCGCTCCGCATCGACCATCAAAATTGGCACGCAGTCGGCGGTGAAGATTCCCAACGTCATCCCCGCCGCCGCCGTGACCATGCCGTCGCCCTCGCGGCGTTCACTGTCCCAGGCTGCGCCGATGGTATGCACGGTCGTGCCGTGCATCTGCTGAAGCCGTGCGACGGTGCGTGCCGCTGGATAGGCCGCCCCGAAACGACGCCAGTTCTCCGCGACTGCGGACGGCTCGTCGCCGACCCATCGCGCGAGGTTGAAGCTCTGGTAACGGCCGCCGCTAACACCCCCGCTGCGACCCATGAAGGCATGGCACAAGCCCGGAATTTTGAACGCCGCCAGCGCCGTAATGGTGGACGCGGGCGTGTGCGGGTCAGATAATAACTGGCTCATCGGGGTAATAACGATTCGTCGCGGGTTGTCCGGACATTTCAGGATAAACTATAATCTCATTCTTTGGAATTTGGTTTTAAAAGCTATTATGAACGGCTATCAATATTTGCTCGAACGAAACCGTCTGATGTGCCAGCTTGAGGACCAGCTCAAAAAGCTTGAGCATCTGCCGCAGGCCGAGCGGCAAGCCGAGACCGGCCGCCTCCAGGGCCAGTTCGACATCAAGCTCAAGCAGCTTTACGCGCAGATGGCTTCCGAGTACCCCGGCGAGCGCAAGGTCAAGGCGCGGCCACTCACCGATCCACGCTAGCCGAGTGGCAGGGCAGTTACGAACTCCACGCCGAAGGCGCGCTTGGACCGCTCAATCAGTATCCGCGGGGCACGCACCCACAATCTCCGTGACATCTCGCTCGAAGTACCGCATGGCAAACTCGCGGTAGTGACGGGAGTGTCGGGGTCGGGCAAGTCGAGCCTCGTTTTCGACACGCTCTACGCCGAGGGGCAACGCCGCTTCGTCCAGAGCCTTTCCACCTATACGCGGCTGTTCCTCGAACGGATGGAACGCCCAGACGTGGATTCCATCTCCAACATTCCACCCGCGCTCGCGCTGCGCCAGAAAAATACCATCAAGAACGCACGTTCGACGGTAGGTACTGTTACCGAAATAAACGACTACCTGCGTTTGCTGTTTGCCGCGGCCGGCAAAACGATATGTCCGCGCTGCCATGTCGAGGTTGCTCGCGACAGCGTCGAGGGCGCCGCCGCACGCCTCATTAGCGAGCCCGGCCTTTACATTTTCCTGGCGCCATTCGAGATAGGCTCACGCGCGCCTGGCGAGGCGACCGCTTATCTAATCCAGAACGGCTACCATCGGCTCTACCACGGCGGCGAAGTGGTCGAAACGGCGGACCTCGCGGCGCGTATCGCCGGCAATGGCACCGCGCTCCCGCCCGATGCCGGATCGATTGCCGACGGCGCTCTGATGGTCGTGATCGATCGCGTGGCGGTCAATCAGACGGGATCCGAGGAGCGCGTGCGCGAGGCGATGGAGAAGTCCTTCTACCTGGGAAGCGGCCGTGCCCGTGCGATTCGCGTTGCGCGCCAAAACGGCGATCTCAAGGCCGCAAACGCGATCGACTTCGACCGTCGCTTCAATTGTTCGCGATGCGGCGCGGCGTTTCCGGAGCCGACGCCGGCGCTGTTTTCGTCGAACAGCCCGATCGGCGCTTGTCCCGAATGCGAAGGGTTTGGCCGCACGGTCGAACTCGACTTCGACAAAGTGCTGCCGAATCCAAAGCTGTCGCTGCGCCAGGGACTGGTCGCGCCATGGCGAACGCCAGCCTATCGCGAGATGCATCAGTGGATGCTCACCTGCGCACGGCGGGCACGCGTTCGCAGTGCGGTTTCGTTTCGCGAGATGACCGCGCAGGAACGCGAATGGCTGCTCGATGGCGAACCGCGCCGCGAGGGTCAGCACTGGGATGAACACTGGCCGGGTGTGCGCGGCTTCTTCCGCTGGCTCGAACGCCGCCGCTACAAGACTCATGTCAGGATTCTGCTGGCCAGGTATCGCCGCTTCGTGCCGTGCCCGCTATGCGGCGGCAGCAAGCTCAAGCCCGAAGCGCTCAACGTGCTGGTCGGCGGCAAGTCAGTCGCCGCAGTCGGCCAGATGGCGGTGCGCGACGTTCCCGCGTGGATCGTCGCGCTGGGTAAAGACCGCACGATCGCGGCGCGCGCGGGCGTGCTTTTGCGCGAACTCAAGAATCGTGTCGGCTACCTCATCGAGGTCGGCCTCGGTTACCTCACGCTGGAACGGCAAGCGCGGACGCTCTCGGGCGGCGAGTCGCAGCGGATACATCTGGCGAGCGCGCTTGGCAGCTTGCTGTCCGACACGCTCTACGCGCTCGACGAGCCGACCGTCGGCCTTCACGCGAGCGACTCGCGCAATCTGCTCGGCGTGCTGCGCCATCTGCGCGACCTCGGCAATACGGTCGTGGTGGTGGAGCATGACCCGTTGATGATCGCGGGCGCCGATTTCGTCGCCGAGTTGGGGCCCGGTGGCGGCCGCGAGGGCGGACAACTACTCTATGCTGGACCGCCACGCAAGGGCGCTTCCAAAGGCGCCGGCGAGAGGCCCGGACGGGTGCTGCTGATGCGTGCGCTGTCGCGCGAGCGGCGCTTCACACGGCGCGATCCAGCCGTGCGAATTATGGGCGCTGGCGAGAATAACCTGCGCCGCCTCGACGCCACAATTCCGCTTGGCCGCCTGGTCTGCGTCTCCGGCGTCTCCGGGTCGGGCAAATCGACGCTGATTGAAAGCGTGCTCTACAACAATTACCTGCGCAGCGCCGGCGAGCCGGTGAGCGATGTCGGTCAATGCGACCGCATCGACGGGCTCGAGCAAATTGGCGACATGGTTCACATGGGGCAGGAGTTGCCGGCTCGTTCGCTGCGTTCGAATCCGGCAACCTATCTCAAGATTTACGACGAAATCCGCAAGATCTTCGCCGCCAGCGCCGACGCGCGCCGGCTCGGCATCAAACCGCGCGACTTTTCCTTCAACGTCGACGGCGGACGATGCGAGCGATGCCATGGCGCCGGCACCATCACGATCGAGATGCATTTCATGGCCGACCTTGAAATAAAATGCGAGGCCTGCGACGGCCGCCGCTTCCAGAGCCATATTCTCGCGATTCGCTATCAGAAGAGAAACGTCAACGAGGTGCTCGAACTGACCGTCGACGAGGCGCTCGCGGTCTTCGAAAGGTCCCGGGCTATCGTCAAGCGGCTCGAACCGTTAAGCGCGGTCGGCCTTGGCTACCTGCAACTCGGACAGGCAACCTCGACGCTGTCGGGCGGTGAGGCGCAGCGTCTCAAGCTCGCACGCTTCCTGCTCGCCGACCTCGAACCGCCCGCGGCTGGCGCCAACGGCAAGAGCCTGCCGCGGATGTTTCTGCTCGATGAACCAACCACCGGCCTGGCGTCATCGGATATTCGCCGCCTGCTGCGCGTGCTGATGCGGCTCGTGGCGGAGGGCAACACGCTGGTGGTGATCGAGCACAACCTCGAATTTATCGCGCATGCGGATTACATCATCGACCTCGGACCGGGCGGCGGCGACGAGGGCGGACGAATCGTGGTGGCGGGCGACCCGCTGACGGTCGCATCGAGTGAGCGCTCGAATACCGGACGCGAGCTCCGGCGGCTGTTCGGACTGCCGATCAAGGCCAAGCGCGGCGCGATTCGTTTGGCCTTGAGCAGCGCCGCCGAAAACTGACCTGATGCGGCATTTTGCGGCAAGACCGAACCCGCCGACCCGCGCCATGCGTTCGCGATCGGGAGCCGCTCGGCTTGGATTCGTCGACATCCTGACGGCGCTGATTTTACTCGCAATCCTGTTATGGGCTTCATGGAAGCAGTTTCCAGCTTATGGCGATAAGTCCGAACCAAGTGCGGCGGCATCCAGTGTGCCCGCAACCGCGGAGCGCGGCCGCTCGCCGCGGCGATGAAAATTCCGTGGCGCTGTTCACCGCAACACGATAAAATCGAAATCACATAGCAGCGTTTCCGTGCGGCGCTTTTCGGGCGGAGAAGGATTGGAGACCTGTATGCGGGTTGAGCAATCGTCTTCGGAAAAACTCAAAGGCTTCTTCCTCACGTTGGTTCGCAAGAGTTTCGACCAGCTTGGCGTCGGCGATCGGCAAATCGCCGATTACCTTGCCACGGTACTCGCCGATTTCAGCCGTTCCGATCGCTGGCTTGCCCTGCGCGACGCCGAC
>JBOHWJ010000070.1:0-7295 GCA_050736495.1 Binataceae bacterium (SeqCode)
CGCGTACCCTGTGCCGAGCGGCGGGTAGCGAGGCGGCGGCGTCCGTATCGCCGTCGGCCGCCGCGCGCGCAGCCGGAGGGAGCGACGCCCCTGGCGTCGCTCCCTCCGGCTGCGCCACCGCCTCGTCGGTCTGATCGGATAGCCGCCTGCGCAACGCATGGTAAACCAGGCCGAAGACCGCGCCGCCGTGGCGAAAACGTACCTCGGTCTTCATCGGATGTACGTTGACGTCGACCTCTTCAGGCCTGATCTCGACGAACAGCGCCACCGCTGGATGCCGCCCGCGCGGAAGCAATGTCTGATACGCCACCATTATCGCCCGCGCCAGCATCCGATCGCGCACTCCGCGCCCATTGACGAAAGTGAACAGCATCCGCGCCGTTGGATACGATTCCTGGCTCATGGTGGCGAGTCCCCACGCACGCATCCGCGACTCATCCGCCGCAAACGGCAGCATGCGGTCGGCGAGCTTCCCCCCGAAGAGCTGGCGCCACCGCTCCAGCGGCGAAGCCGCGCGCGGTAAGTCGAACAGCACGCGGCCGTCGGCACTGAGCGCGAACGCCAACGCATGATTAGCCAGAGCCAGGCGCTGAATCGCCTCCGCCGCCGCGCCCTGCTCGGTGGCGACGGTTTTGAGGAACTTGAGCCGCGCGGGGGTGTTGAAAAACAGGTCGCGCACCTCGATACGCGTACCCGCCGCCATCGCGCACACTCGCGTCTGCTCGATTTCGCCACCATTCACGACCAGCTCGACGCCATGCGGGTCCGCTTCGCGCCGCGTCCTCAATGTCAGGTGCGAGACGCTGCCGATCGAAGCGAGCGCCTCGCCGCGAAACCCCAGTGTCCGTATCGCATTGAGGTCGGCGGCGTCACGAATCTTGGAGGTCGCATGGCGGCGCAGCGACAGAATGGCGTCCTCGCGCACCATGCCGCAACCGTCATCGCTGACCGAGATGAGGCCGCCGCCACCGCGCTCAATCTCGACGCTTATCGAGCGCGCGCCAGCGTCGAGCGAATTCTCGACGAGTTCCTTGAGCGCGGATGCCGGGCGCTCGACCACCTCGCCCGCCGCTATCTGGCTGGCCACCTGCTCGGGCAGGATGTGAATGAAGCGTTCCGCCATCGAAATCTTAGAGCGCGTGGAATCTGTTCAACTGTGTAGCTTTTGGGCGGCTGACTCAAGCAAGCGTGCACCGCGCCCGCGCACCTCGAAGCATCATTACGCACAGCATCTTCTAACCTGCCGGCACGGATTCCGGCTCGCCCCTTTCATAAGCCGAACCGGCCAATCGCATGCGCTTTTCGGCACGCTCGGCGCTCGCGCCCTCTTTAATCATCGCGCGACTCCGGATAGTTTGAACCCTCAGGCTAAAACTTTCGGGGTATAAACGATGAGGCATTGCGCGATTTGCGGAAAACTCCCCTCGGTCGGGAACAGCGTCAGCCACGCCAACAACAAGACCAAGCGGCGCTGGAATCCTAATTTGCAGGAGGTGCGCGCCGACGTCGCCGGCGCGGTCAAACGAATCCTCGTATGTACCCGCTGTATCCGCAGCGGCAAGGTGCGCAAGGCCGCTCGTCCACGGAAGACCGCCTAGCGCTCTTGCGATGCGCATTCGCGAGGCCTCGCATTCGCCGCTGCCGCCGCCTGCACTATTTATTATAACCCGTGCCTGGAGCGTGCCGCTTGAAGGCCGCGCGCAAGGCCAACGCGGCAGGCACTTAGAACAGCGCCTGCAGCTTATCGGCCGGGCGCGCGATGATCGCCTTTCCGCCGCGAATCACGATCGGCCGCTGCATCAGTTCCGGATGCTCCAGCAACACCGCGATGACCGCATCCCTGGTGGTGTAGTCCTCGGACTTCAAGGCCAGCTCGGTGAAGCGCTTGTCCTTGCGCACGAGGTCCCCTACCGGGCTCTCCAGGATAGCTATAATCGCTTCGAGCGCCTCGCGGCTGGGCGGGGTTTTGAGATATTCGATAGTGTCGAACTCGACACTACGGCCCTTGAGCAGTTCAAGGGCCGCGCGTGAATGGCTTCAACCAGGGTTATGATAGAAAGTTACATGCTCCATGTGCTTCCCTTGCTCCCTACTTTGAACCAGCATAGGAATGCGTTGGAGCGTATTCAAGCAGAAAGCGTGGACCTTCATAGATGCTGATTCCGACCTCGCGCCGTTTCCTTCCCTTTGCTCGTATCATGCCGAAAAATACCGCCGCGCGCGCGGGTGCGCTGCTCGGGTGCGCCGCGATCGCCGCCGCTCTGACGCTGGCCGCGCCGGCTCGGACAGCGGCCGCGCAGGTCAGCGGAACTTTGGCCGGCACGGCGCAGCAGCCCGATACCGGCCGCCGGCTTCATTTCGAAAACCGCATCACCGGCGACATCTATATCGTCCCGATCCATGACGACGGCTCCTTTGTCCTCAACCTGCCGCCCGGCGGTTACGATCTGCGCGCGCAGCGCGGGGTGATGGTATTGCGCGATATCGCGGTCGCGGATAAGGATGTGGCGCTGGGCAAGTTTCAGGAACATTCGCCCAACCCCATCATGCGGGTGCTGGATTGGGAGTCGTTGTTCCCGACACTGCTGACCAGTCCCGCGCCTTCGGCCGCCTATCTCTACACGGTCGACACCACCGTACTGCCACCCAATACCATCGCGGCCAAGACCGAAGCTCTCAAGCCAATTCCGAGTCCGCCCGCCGCGCAACTCGCACCGGCGGAAAAACCGGTCGCGCCTGAGATCAACGGGATGATGCCTCTGGGCAAGATGGCGCCGGTGCCATACAACCAATCCGCACCGATGCCACCGCCGGCACCGTCGAACCAGTAAACATATCGTCTGGCGCGTGCTCCGGTGCGGCACGCATATATCGACGGCGGCTGAGACAACCACACACCTTGAAGCGGAATAATCCTGATGACCATCTCCGCGGAAAAACTGGTTAGACCCTTCGTGACAGCGGCTTGGCGAGCATCAAGACGTTCACGTCCGTTCTTGATAACGCCAGTCGCACAGCCCGCCTAAGCGCCTCTCGGCTGAACAAAACGCTACATTAACGCCACTCGAATGGTGGCTCAGGTGCCTTAAAGAGGTGGCATCGGCGCAAGCAATAGGTGCCACACTTCGTGATAATAGATGTACGTCTGGTTGGTTTATGACAATTGCCGGCAAATACTGCCATCTGCTTGCGTAAACACGCTCGACGCTACTGGCAGTCGCTGATCAATGCAATTTGGTACAGTAGTGACTTAATGTCATGCTTTGCTTGACTATGATTTTTCCTCATTCGAGAAGATTATATCCAAAACTCTTAGTTTCTCAATAGCATTTTAGGTGATTTAGCTTTTTTTACACTGCATAAGCGGTTTTGATCTGACGAAAATAATTCTTTGACAACATACTATGCAAATGTTACTTAATCGATGACCGTTGGATTCAATGGTCATAGCTCTTTGGCAGCAGGAGGTTCCCAATGGCGGCAAAAAGCTGGCTCAAGTGGTTCGCATTGATTGCGATCGCCTTGAGGCAATGCCCGCGATTACGCAAGCAAAGAACCATGGTAATGATGGCCTCAAAGGCACGTACACCTTCCGTCTGACGCCCGTGACGAGTTTAGCTGTGAGCGCGGCTGCGGTCGGCGATCCGGCTGGAGTCGCCACGGCGCCGCGCCAAGATGTGCTGCGCGTGGGTGTATTCAGCGCCGACGGCAAGGGCAATGTCTCCGGACACACCATAGCCACCACTGACACCGACGCGGGTGCGACTTGGATTGTCGACTTTACTTGGACCGGCACGTATAGCCTCAATGCCGACGGCACCGGCACGCTCTCAGTCTCCGCTGTCACCGAGACCAAATGCACTGATTCGACCACGGCAACCGTCACGCAGTGCACCGGTACTGAAGAGGGACCAGAAAGTTATGCGCTGGTACTGAATCGGCATGGCGAGGAAAAAACCGTGGACTTGACTGAGACCGACAATAGCGGCGGCGGCGCGAAGATCTTCATAACCGGCGAGGCAAAGCTTACCAACAAGTAACGCCGGCATAAGTCGAGAAATGAACGGGGACCGGTCGGCACTGTTCGGCCGGCCCCAGTTGTTTTACGACCTCGGTTACGACTGCGAGCGCGAGAGAGATAATCAGAAGGTTAATCCTTGTGCCGCGTTCGACGCGCTTAGATCGGCGCGGGCGTGCGCTTGAATGCGCGCAGGCGCGGCGATAGCCCGGCGAGAGGCGTCGTGTTCATCTCTATTTCGACGACGACGCCCCCGACGGTCTCGCCTTGCATCACGGCCTTGCGCCGAACAAAACGGCGGGACGACAGCGCATACGCACCGCAGCGCGACGCGAGTTCGGCATGCGTCCGCGACGCGCGACGAAGCGCTAGAGCAGGTAGTCGGTAACGAAATCGCGCACGCCCGCGAGCATGCGGCGGACTTCCTCACGCGCGGCGTCGTCCGCATTGCCGTTGAATTCGCCGCGCACAGCCCGCGCGGCTAATTCCACCCATCCATCAATTTTCCCGCTCGTCGCCGCGCCATAAACGCCGGCGTTGTTGAGCTTGAGGTTGAGCGTCGCGGGTTCGTCCAGGTCTTCGCGGAAGGCAATGCGGCGATTGCGCGCCAACCGCCGCATCACGTCTTCCAGCACGGCGCCGAGCACTGCGGCGGCGGCGACCAACCTGCCCTGGTCGATCTGCCGTCGCACGATCGCGAGAAAATCGTTGAAAACTTCGCTCGCGACCAATTCTTCAACCCGCGCGACCGGACCGGCGTCGATATATTCGCGAACCGCAACCAGCACCGCCTGTCCACGCGCGACCGCACTCAAGTAAGGGCTATCGCAGCAGAATTCGAACTCCTTTACATAGGAACTCTCGGCGCCCAGCGCTTCGTGCAGAAAGCCGGCGCATCCCGCACGCCATCCGCGGAAACGCGCGGCGTCGACGAACTCCTGATGCGAAATCTCCGAACGATAGCGGCTTGCGATCAGCGCTTTGCCCTCCTGCGCGAGCCGTGCCAGCCGATCACGCACCAAGTCAAGATTATTATCAGCGGATCTCATCACCCCAGAGCTTAATGGCATCAACACATCCGGCGCCAGCACGGCGAGGCACCGGTCTGCCGCAAAAAGCGCGTGAGGTTCGCGACCGAAGTGTACTCGCGCCTGCGATACTCCGACCATGGCCGCGACGCGCATCGCGCCGCCATGTCGGGATATGAAACGGGAACGGCGAATTGCTTCCACCGTCCCCGTTGTTTTGCTACTCGACCGCAATCGGCCGATATATTCGCATCAGCAGGCTAATCACATTCAGCCGACTTGGCCGCCGACCACAGAAACGAAGCTGACGCAGCGGCCCGGCTGACCGCCAAGGTTATGGGTGAGCCCCACCTTCGGGCTGTTGATCTGACGCGGACCGGCCTCGCCGCGAAGCTGCAGCCACATCTCATACATCATGCGCAGGCCCGAAGCACCTATCGGATGGCCGAACGACTTCAGCCCGCCATCGGGATTGACCGGGAGCTTACCTTCGAGGTCGAAGAAGCCCTCCATCACGTCCTGCCATGCGGTTCCCCGCTTGCTGAAACCCAAATCCTCGTACAGCACCAGCTCGGTCGGCGTGAAGCAGTCATGCACTTCGGCCAGGCTTATCTGCGCGCGCGGGTCCGTGATGCCGGCCTGCTTGTAGGCGTCGCGCGCGGTGGCGACCACTTCGGGGAAGGAGGTGAAGTCGTACTCCTGGCTGAGTGGCCCCTCGGCCGGACCAGCGACGAACGACAGCGCCTTTATATAGATCGGGTTCTTGCAGTACTTGTGCGCGTCTTCCGCGCGAACCACTATGGCGGCGGCGGAGCCGTCGGACACGCCCGAGCAATCCATGATGCCGAGCGGATCGGCAATCTTGGGTGAATTGCGGATGGTCTCGAGCGGCACTTCCTTCTGGAATTGCGCCTTGGGATTGCGCGCGCCGTTCTTGTGGTTCTTCCACGCGATCCGGGTCAGCACGTCCTTGCCCTTTTCGGGGTCGAGTCCGTACTTCTTGAAGTAGGCGGGCGCGAGCAGCGAGAACAGCGCCGGCGGCGTCATCGATGCCGGGGTACCGTCATTGGGCGGGTTGCTCATGACAAGGCCGGAGAAGCCCGAGTCCTTGAGCTTCTCGACGCCAATCGCCATCGCGATATCGAAGGCGCCCGAGGCGACCGCGTAGCAGGCCTGGCGCAGCGCCTCCGATCCGGTCGCGCACATGTTCTCGACGCGCGTGACCGGCTTGTACTGGATTTTCAGCGGTTCGGAAAGCGTCAGCCCGGAGACACCCGATCCCATCGTGCCGAGCCAGTAAGCATCGACATCATTGGGATCGACGCCCGCCGATGCATAGGCGTCGTAGGCGGCCTCGATGAGGAGGTCGTCAGCGCTTTTGTCCCAGTGCTCGCCGAACTTGGTGCATCCCATCCCGACGATTGCGACGCGATCCTTGATTCCATGGCTTGCCATGTATGTACCTCCTCGAAGCTCCGGTGGCGGTCCCCCGCGGCTAGCGTTTGGGGCGCGCCTTCCAAAAATAGTTGTGGACGCCATCGGCGGTAAAGAGCCGCCGAAAGGTCATTTCGACTTGCTCGCCAATCGCAACCTTATCAGGATCGCAATCGGTCATTTCGCACAGAAAACGTCCGCCGCCCTCGAAATCTATTACCACATTAATCGTTGGCGGGTTGAGTGAATAGGCCAGCCGATCAATGGCATACGTCGCGACGCGTGCGGTCCGGTCGGCGAATGGATAGGGCTCCATCTGGTCGCGCGCGCGGCACTTGACGCATACGCGCTGCGGCGGCAATTGCGGGGTGCCGCAGGCGGTGCAGCGCGAACCGATAAAGCCAAATTTCCATTTCTCGGCGCGCATCATTGGTGGACCCGCGGGGCGGTCGGGGTCGGGGCGGCGCGGTGGCTCGGTCGGCAGGATTTCGCGCCACTTCAGGTAGTTTCCGTAAGAGACCTCGCCCTTGGATTCGATCATACGGCCGACTGAATGCACCGGCTTGAAGGCGGCCACCGCCGGAGTCGCGCGCAGGACCATCGCGTCGGCGCCGTCGGCCACGGCTGCAACCAGGATACGGTCGCCCGGCTTGGCCGCCGACAATGCCGTCGTCAGCATCAGACTCGCATGGGCGGCGCCGGTCTGGCCCACCGTAAGCGCGAGTGAATCAGCGATTTTGGCCGGTTCGAGCTTGAGCTCGCGCAAAATCTCGTCGGCCGCACGCTGATTGGGTGCGTCAACAATCACCTTGGCG
>JBOHWJ010000071.1:0-8478 GCA_050736495.1 Binataceae bacterium (SeqCode)
GACTTGTACTGATCGCGGCATCGCAATAGCAATTCCGTGGAGTTGACCGCGCCGGCGCACAAGAACACCCGGGCGGCCTCGTTTACATCTTCGCGACCGCCATTGGCCCAGTCCTTGTATGTCACCCGGTAGCCAGTGGAAATTGGCTCGATCTTCAATACTTCGCAGCGCACCGAAATGCTGGCGCGATTGCGTTCGGCCAGCGCGAGGTAGTTCAGGTCGAGCGTGTTCTTTGCGTGAATATTACAGCCGATATCGCATTCGCCGCAGTAGGTACAGCCGTTTTGCGGTATCTGAAACTTGTTATTGTGAACCACTCCCGGTTCGCCGAAGTTTACGGCGATATTCGGATAGCAGAACTGCGCGGAGCGGCCAAGTTTGTCGGCCACACGCTTCATCGCGACGGTCTTTGGCGGCAGTCCCTTGTAGCGGGACGAGGTAATCGGCGCGATATCGAGCATGTAGGCGACCAGGTCGTAGTAAGGGTCGAGCGCCTGGCGCGTATACCCGGCCGGCCATCCTGCGGCGAATACGTCCGCGGGTGCGCGCAAATGAACATTGGCATAGATGAGCGAACCGCCACCGTAGCCGGCGCCCTGCACCACCATCATCTGGTTGAAAGGTTTTACGTCGAACAGCCCTTGGTCGAACGGCCACAGCCATCCGTTGGTGGGATTGTGCCAGTCGCGTGGAAAAGCACCGATCGGATAGCGGCGGCCGCGTTCCAATACACGGACGCTGAGGCCGGCCTGAGCGAGGCGGCAGGCCGCGACGGCGCCGCCGAAGCCGGTGCCGATTACAATGGCGTCATAGCTGGATGTCATTTCCCCCCCCCCGGCGGCTGATCATGTCAGCGCCAAGCATAATGGCGCCTTAAGAAGTAGACAACTCACCTCACCCGATCAACGGTCTAACAGGGTGCTGAGAGACCCAAAAGCGAAAATGAATCGTCCTTCACTCTCAACACCCTGCGTGAGCACCGGCGTCATTCCTAAGCTTTTCTCCCGCCGCGGGAGAGATAAGAGTGAGCGCAGGCCGTTGAAATGGGTTTTCAACGGCCTACTCGGCGACATGGTCGCTTCGGGTGCGTCCAAAGGGTCACCGCGTTGCGCGGGCTGCGTGCCGCGTGGATTGAAGAACCTCTCGCGCTTATGTAAATAGGAGCGACCGATCGAGTAAGCGACCCTTCGAGTCGTTGGGGGGCAAGAAGAATCGACATACGGCCGGGATTAGCCACGGCGCTACGCCATGGGCGCCGGCGCAACCGAACAAGTTGACTGAAGCATTGGCGGGCGCGTGCTTGCGCGAAGGTGTGGTGGCCGGCCTGACCCGGGCGGGCCTTCGCGGGCAGTGCAAACATTATCCGACGCGGCGCTCCAACGGAGAGCATAAAAAGGGGGACAGCCCATGAGTCCGGATGCCCAAGGTAGACACAAGCGGTCGTTGATTCTGGCCGGCGGCGGTATCAAGGTGGCCTTTCAGGCCGGTGTGATGCAGGTCTGGCTCGATGAAGCGGGCCTCACTTTCGACCACGCCGACGGGGCCAGCGGCGGGACCTTCAATCTCGCGATGCTGTGCCAGGGAATGACCGGCAAACAAATCGCGGACAATTGGCGCAAGATCGATCCGAAGGCCGGCGTCAGTCTCAATCTGGCGGAATTTCCCAAGCTCCTCTACGCCGAGTCCCTTTTCACCCTGGACAATTATCGGCGCAACGTTTTCACCGCCTGGGGACTCGACTGGAAAAAGATTAACGCCAGTCCGCTGAACGCAACTTTCAACGTCTTCAATTTCAGCCGCAAGGAAGTGCGGGTACTCGAACCCAGGGAGATGTCTGAGGATATGCTGGCGGCGTGCGTCTCACTGCCGATGTGGTTTCCGCCCGCGCACATCGGCGGCGATACTTACATCGATGCGGTCTATATGACCGACGCCAATCTTGAGGAGGCTATCCGGCGCGGCGCCGATGAGCTGTGGGTAATCTGGACAGTAAGTGAGAAAGATGAGTGGCATCCCGGATTCATCGCGACCTATTTCCAAATCATCGAGACCAGCGCAGATGGCCATTACAAAGCGATTCTCAAACGAATCACCGCGAACAACGACGCGCTTGCGCACGGTGGCCAGGGGGAATTTGGCCGGCGCATCGAGGTCAAAGAGCTGAAAGCCGAAGTTCCGTTGCACTATCTCATTGACTTCAGCCCGGACCGCATGGCCGAGGCCGTGAATCTGGGCGTCCAACGAGGGCGCGAATGGTGTCGGGCCGCCGGCATTCCGCTCAAGAATCGCGGCCAGGATTATCCCGTGGGTGTGCGGCCCGCAGCCACGAAACTCTCTTTCACCGAGGAAATGAAGGGCTTTTTCACGCTCGGCGATACCGATTTCGATCATGGCTTTCGCCAGGGCGAGAAAGACGGAAACAGCCTGATGTTTCACCTGACGCTGACCATCGATGATGTCGATACCTTTGTCACGCGGCCGGACCATGGGACGCCGGACGTCGTTGGTTACGTGAAGTGCGATGCGCTGGGCGGGCAGATGACGGTCGAGAGCGGATTTTTCAACCTATTCGTGGACGGGAAGGATCCGGCGCTCACGCATATGCTATACCGCTTGTTCTTCAAAGATGGAAAGAGCGGCCAACCGCTCACGTTGAGCGGTTACAAACTCGTCAGGGAGGATCCGAACGTCGATGCCTGGCAAGCCACCACTACTCTTTTCACGCGCATCCTGAAGGGGCACGTCAGCGAGGCCGAACAGAACAAGATTGAGACCGATCCGCGGGCGCTTGGCAATATCACCGTCGGGTCGGGCATTATAGTGATCCACTTGCTCGATTTCCTGAAGCAGCTTACGACATTTCGCGTGGAAGGTCCCTCCGTGCCCGATCGCCTCTCCGCGTTCGGACGCTTTGGCAAACTGTTCATGGGTAAATTGTGGGATGTCTACGCCCAGGACATACTAACTTCAGGCCCGTTCTAGATTAGTGAGGCGGCGGCGACAGGCGAGGTTGAAGGGGCGAATGATGGCTGGCGAAAACAGGGCCGCGACGCTCGCGGATTCGATCGAGATGGAGCCGATCCAGGGCACCGTCGAGGTAAATGTTCCGGCGCCGGTATTGTGGGAAGCATTCATCCACGCCAACTTGTGGCCGCGATGGAACAAGTGTTTTTTCTGGGTACATAATCGCAGTCTGGTGCTGGGACAGTATCTCATTTGGGCGTTTCAGCCGATTCGCTGGTGGTATCTCTACAGGATGTTCGCAGTCGCGAAGATCGCGGAGTTGGAGCCTAATCGCCGGGTCACCTGGGAGGTGACCGCGCTACCGGGGTTCTACGCCCGGCATACTTACCACGTCGAGGATCTCGGCAGCGGACGCGCACGCTTCGGCTCGTGGGAGCAGGCGATGGGCGCGCAGATTCGCTTTTCGCTCACCCGGCGTTTCTGGATCGCGCATTTCACCTTCGTGAAAGATCGATCGCTCGAGGGGGCGCGACAGCTCGAGGCGATCTACGTCCGGGATGGAAAAATCGGCGAAGACGCACTAGCGCCGAAGCACCGTCTCGCATACGCGATATTGGCGGCGCTGGTCGTGTTGGTACTGCTAGTGGGGGTGGCGGGACTTTGGTTTTATACCACATATGTACGGCTTTCCGAAGTGCGGTTGGCGCCCGGAGTGTACGCGGTGATGGGCGGCGGAGGCAATTCGCTTATCGTCAGCGACGGCGGCCGCCTGCTGTTGGTCGACACCAAGTTTCCACCCGCTTCCAATAGCCTGAAGCATTTGATCAAGCGGCAGTTCGACGCCCCGGTCAACTTCATCGTCAATACCCACTATCATTACGATCATACGCAGGGAAATATCGATTACCCTGGCGCGGCCATCTATGCCTATCGCGCGGTACCGGGCCTGATGCGGCGGTACGACGGCGATTGGTGGAGTAAACATCAGAACGGTATTCCCACCCACTTGGTCGATAATCCCACGACCATCGCCGTGGGTTCACAAGAGGTGTTGCTCGCGTATCCCGGGAATGCCCACACCCATGGCGATCTCTACGTCTATCTGCGCCGCGGCGACAAGGAAATCGTCGCCACCGGGGACCTGGTGTTCAATGGCTATTATCCGATGATGGACATGGTCGACGGGGGAGTGGATCTGCCGGGTTTGATAAAGGCGGTGCGCATGCTTGCAGCCAAATATCCCGGCGCGACTTTCGTGCCGGGCCATGGAGATTTGGCCAGCGCCGCCGATCTTAGCCGCTTCGCCGGCTACCTCCGGGCGCTTGCGGATGGTGTGGCGCGCGCACGCCAGCGCGGGTTCAGCGAAGATCAGGCGGTTGAAGCGATCGACCTGAGTTCGTGGCCGCTCCGAATGCTGCCCAGTTACCATGACGGCGAGTGGTGCTGGTCGACGGCCGCGCATGACGTTCGTTGGGCCTACCAGTTGGAGAGTGGGACGCGTGTGCCCAGCGAGGACTGTCCGTTTTAGCGGGCTTTTGACCAAGCCTCCCGGTGGCGCTTCGGGGTGCAATGCGGCGCCGCATCGCCATTGACCTGACGCCCAAGCGGGATCGAGAATCATGCGAGCCGCGCGTATTCGGGCGCTGTGCGCACTGCGCGCATGAACTGGGCTTTGAACTCGGCGGAGAACTCACCGGCGGCTCGGCGGAGAAAATTCATCATGCAAACAGTCAATCCCAGGGAAGTTGGTATCGATCCCGAACGCGTCGAGCGTCTGTTCGCGGTCATCGAGCGCAAGGTGCGTGAGCGATGGCTATACGGAGGCGCGTTTCTGCTCGCCCGGCGTGGCAAAGTCGTTGCGGCTCGCGGAGTGGGGGAGTCCGAGCCGAAGAAGAACCGCGCCGCGCGGCCTGATGACATTTACTGTTTGTTCTCAACCAGCAAGCCGATTACAGCGACCATGCTGTTGATGAAGGCCGATCAGGGCGAGGTGAGACTGTGCGACAAGGTCGCGGACTATATTCCGGAGTTCGCGACCGCGGGCAAGCGCGGCGTCACCATCTCGCAGGTGCTGACGCATACGGCCGGCTTCCCCAACATGCCATTAGACTGGCTAATGCCGAAATGGCCCGACTGGGATGCGACGATTGCGCGCATCTGCGGCCAGCCCGTGGAATTCGAACCCGGCACGGCGGTTCACTATCACGCGCTCAGCGGTTCGTGGATCCTGGCGGAGATCGCGCGGCGCGTCGATGGCGGCGGGCGCGGTTTCGCGCAGATGTGCGCCGAGGACCTGTATGGGCCGCTGGGCATGAAGGATTCGCACATGGGCGTGCGCCCGGATATGCAGACACGGCGAGTGCCGCTGCAAGCGCTCGACAGCGGTGGTGCGCCGTTTCCGATCGAATTTCTCGAAGCGTTCAATGATCCGGCGATGCAGGCGGCGGCGATCCCCGGCGCGGGATCCTATTCCACCGTGTTTGACCTCGCGCGCTTTTACCAGATGTGGCTCAACCACGGCGAACTCGACGGGGTGCGGCTGCTGAGTCCGGCGCTGGTCGAGTTGGCGACCACGATACATACCGGTGATATGGAAGACCGCCTGATCGAGCCGATGCGCGTCGAGAACGAGTGGCCGAAGATTCCCGCCAACCGCGGACTCGGCTTCTGGATGCGCGGCGAAGGTATTTTCCCCACCTATTTCGGCTCGCTGGCTTCACCGCGCACGTTTGGCCACGCCGGTGCAAGCAGCATCGTGGCGTGGGCGGACCCGGCGCGCGAATTGGTTTTTATAGGACTGACCAGCGGGCTGATCCATGAGCCGCGCAGTATTCTGCGCTGGCATTTGTTCGCCGATCTCGCGCAAGCCTGCGTGGTCGGGTGAAACGCTATTTGATTCAATAGCGAAATGGACTGTCGACATTAGTATTGCGGTGTTGCCTTCGATTGCTGGTCAGTCCGCTGAACGGGTTGGGCGGGAACCGGCCTCCGCGAGGCGCCGCTTCGCCTCCATCAACACGCTCTCCGGAAGCGGACCCTTCAGGGCGGCGGCTATGTTGTCGTGCAAGTGCCCAACGTCTCTGGTTCCTACAATCGTCGTATCCAGATCCGGATCGGAGAGGGTGAAGCGCAAAGTGAACTCGAGGCGGCTCAAGCCATCGAGCAGATCGTCCAGACGCGCCTTTTCCCAACGCTCGCGCAGGCTGTTTCCGGGCAACATGTAATATGTCCGGCCCCAATCGGTAGGCGCGCCGCGCGCGACTCCACCACGCACGATGATTCCGGCGCCGGCGGCCGCGGCCCGCGAGATGACTTCCTCATGCTCGCGCTGGAGCGCGGAATATGGAATCTGGAATGCGTCGAAGACACCCATTTCTATCTGATCGATGAGGTTGGGCAGAGTGCCGGACACACCGATGAAGCGCACTTTGCCTTCCCGCTTTAGCGTCAGGGCGGCTTCGAGCGCGCCGTGTTCCTCGAACTCGCGCCGGGTGAGGCTGCGGTGGAACTGTACCAGGTCCAAATAGTCAGTCTTCATGCGCCGCAGGCTCTGATCCACACCATTACGAATGTTGTCGGCGGTGTGGATATGCTCGGCACTCATTGATGCTCCGGGAACGCAACCGCATTTGGAGGCGAGGAAGTACTCGGAGCGGCGGTGTGCGATGAAACGTCCGATCAATTCTTCGCTTTGTCCATAATCAATGGACGTGTCGATGAAGTTGATACCGGCATCTAAAACCGCGTTGAGCACCTTCTCCGCGGCCGCGTCGGAAACGGCCGGCCCGGCCGGCGCTCCGCGCAGTTCCATCGCGCCGTAGCCCAGGGTCGTCACGTTAAGTCCCGTTTGTCCAAGCGCCCGCTTTGGTAGTTCGCTCATATCTGGTCCCTCCCGGATGATCCGTCTATGATCCGGACTTTATGGGCAACGTCATTGATCAGTAACCAAGCGCCCAATCGATAGTGTTGTTGAGAGGCCGGCCATCGAGATAGGAGCGCAGATTGGCGCAGAAGACGTCAACCCCGCGATGCCGGTCAACGTCGTCGGCGGTGGAGACATGAGGCGTAATGATAACGCGCTCATCGTCCCACAGCCGGCGATCAGGCTCACGTTCGAACTCGCCGACATACACGTCGAGGGCAACGCCCGCCAGTTTGCCGCTGCCGAGGGCGGCGACCATCGCTTCCTCATCGATGATCTCGCCGCGAGCGACGTTGACGAGGATAGTATTTGTCTTCATCGCCGCGAAGGCTTCGCGATCGATCAGATTGGTCGTCTCCGGCGTCCATTGACAACAGACAGCCACAGCTTCGCTCTCCGCGAGGAGCGAATGCAGGCGATCGGGGCTTTCGATGCGCGTGAAGCCTGGCGGCAGCGTATCACCGGATATCAAGTGGCGCCGGGTGCCGATCACGCGCATGCCCACACTGGCGCAGAGCTGACCCACTGCCTGGCCGATGCCACCGGCGCCGACGACGCATGCGGTCTTGCCCTGCAACAACAGAGGCCGATAGGCACGATGGTCGAAGCGATGCCGCTGTCGATCGCGGTACGCGCGGTCGAATCCTCGCGCGAAGTGAAGGAAAGACGCCAAAACGTACTCGGCCATGGGGCGGATATTGCCGTGGCCGCGGGAAGTGGTGACGATCACGTCGCTCCCCCACAAATCTCCGCGTAAGAGATTGCTCGCCCCGGCCGGCAATTGGTGGAACCATCGCAGGCGCGTTGAGCGCGATCGCAAATCCAGGGGGAACGGCCAGCCGCCGAGGATGACGTCGGCGCCGGCCAGCATGCGGTCGCGTTCATTGCGCGGGCTGAGCTTGATTGAACGTTGGCCGAGATAGCGCCGCACACTCCACGGCGGCCAGCTTTCACGGTATTCAACGTCGAACCAGCCGCGGCCATCAACGACATGGAGACATGGGTCGACCGCCGCGATACGCCGCAACGCCTCGTCGCTTACGGGAACTATCACTAAGACTTCAAGGTCTTTGGCCGGCATCGCGCACCTGCCACATCTGCTTCGAGGCGAGGCGCGCACCCTCCGCCATCGACTTGAACTTCGCCCCCTGATTTTCGGATCGACGGCTGAATAAACCGCGACCGTGGCGAAGCCGCAATCGCTTCCCGCAAGCACGTTTTTGCGTCCGACGAGGTTTGCCAGATTGCGGATGCGTTGCGCGATCAATTCGGGATGCTCGATAAAGATGTTGGTCGAGTCGTTCCGTGTTGCGCTTCATTTCCCGTGCTCCATTGGTGGGAAGCTCACGCGTGTCCGGCAACGGGCACACTAGCGCGGGATAATCGGCAGAACGATGTGCGATGAACGGCCGGCGTCATGGAAGATGGTCTGGGCCGCCCGTTTGAAGTCCTTTTCCTTGAACAACGGCCCGCCGGTATTGAGGTTGCGATCATAGTGTGGAAAGTTGCTACTGGAGATCTCCACCCTGAGCCGGTGGCCGGGCTTGACCACGTGACTGGTCGCCCACAGGTCGATGGTGTACTCGTATACC
>JBOHWJ010000072.1:0-3534 GCA_050736495.1 Binataceae bacterium (SeqCode)
GACCAAACTTACCCAAGGGGCCAGCGCCACTGACAATACAATATCTTCTACGAGCTCGGGCATTTTGGATATGGATTTTCTTAACGCAACTGACGGCTGGGTTTACACGATCTACGGAAAGTTGCTCTCAACCCATAACGGTGGCGCAACCTGGGTCGATATTACGCCGTAGCGGCGCTCTCGGTTTTAAACGCCAGATCCTTATCAGCATCGACACAAGTTGCTGGCGGGATTCTCAGAGAGAATTAGGCAACACATGCTAAATGTTACATACTTACGTACTAAGTGTTACGCTGTTGAACCCGGCCAATGCTAAGAAGTGGCAAAACAACGCTGAGGTTTTTGGCGATTCGGCAGGTCGAAAACGCAGCTAATATTATTATTCTTAAAAGGAGATTTGTACCAGTAATGGAAGACCATCGATTGCTAAGCGGACTCGTGGTTGAGCGCAACAACGGAGCGCTCTTAGTTTATTTGAGATAGATTCGGCAGTGTTGGAAAAGGTGCGAATCTTCGGCCCGAATCAACGCGCCTAATGGCACTATAACCTCGCGGCGCTCGACAGATGCTCGCTCGTTGCCCAAAAGCGCGAACGCCTGCATCCCACAGCATGCAGGCCGGATTGCCGCGATGGCCGCGGGGACGTACTTTATCGGCGTCGGTGAGCGCGTCGATCACGAAAGCCTCATCGCGACGCTGTCGGAACTTCCGGATAAGCTCGAACTGCTCTTCGGCCGCTGACAGCTAACTCATCGTCTCTTTCCCTGCGCCGGGAACGGGAGCACAGGATCGCGCTAAATCAGCATCTCGACGAGATTGGGGCCAGGCTCTTTGAGCGCGCGTTCCAACTGCGTGCATAATGCCTCGGCCGTATCGACCCGCACCGCCGGAACTCCCATCCCGCTGGCTAGCTGTGACCAATTGATTTCCGGTTGCGCGAGACTGGTGAGCGAACGTGCCTTGCGTCCGGGTTCGGTCACGCCCGAGCGCGCAAGTTCGACCTGTAAAATCCGATAGCGCCGGTTGTTGCAGATGAGCGTGGTGACGTTGAGGCCTTCGCGCGCCTGCGTCCACAGCGCCTGCAGCGTGTACATCCCGCTGCCGTCGGCCTGAAAGGCAATTACCTTGCGATCCGGACATGCGACGGCGGCGCCGGTCGCGCATGGCAACCCTTGTCCGATAGCACCGCCGGTGAGAGCGAGATAGGTATGCGGCGGCGCGCCGGCCGAGGCGAAGAAGAACGGCAGGCCGGTGGTCGCCGCCTCGTCCATCATGATGCAGTTTTCGGGCATCAGGGTGCTTATCGCGGCGCCAATCGTCTGCGGATTCAATTCGCCCGACGGCCGCGCGGGACGCGTAACCGCTGCGGACCGGCCGGTGTCATGTGGCGCGCCCAGAGCTTCGGCCAACGCTTCGAGCGCCGCGACGGGTTCCTGTTCCACCGTCGCGAGCGTTTCCACGCCGAGTCCCTTGGGGATGAGACTGCTTGGCAGGTTGGGATAGCCGAAGAACGCGACCGGCTCTTTCGCCCCCGCGATAACGAGTGCCTCGAACTTCGTCAGCAACTCGAGCGCCTGCTCGGGAAAATACGGCAGCTTCTGCACCACCGGCATCCGGCCGCCGCGCTCGATGCGTGCCGGGAAGGTTTCGCATACGAGACTGCATCCGGTCTTTGCCGCGATGCGCGCGAGCGCCGCCAGACCACGCTCGCGCGTTGCCTGTCCGCCGATAAAAATCGCCGCTTTGGCGCCATGCTTGCGCAGCGTCTCCGCCGACTTCGCCACTGTGCTGTCGGGTGCGACGGCGAACTCGGCCGGACTTATCGGCGCGGCGTGGCCATTTGAAGGTTCCCATTGGCAATCCGATGGTACGATCAACGTGGCGATTTTGCCCGGCGCGCGACCGGCGGCGGCGACCGCCTCGGCGGTGTCATGCGCAACCGCCGCCGCCGACCTCACGTGGCGTACCCACGCCGAGACCGGGCGCGCGAGCGAGGCGATATCGGAGGTAAGCGGCGCGTCGGCGGCGAGATGCCAAGTGGCCTGGTCGCCGACCACGTTAACCACCGGCGACCGTGCGCGGCGCGCGTTGTGCAGGTTTGCGAGACCGTTGCTGAAGCCGGGGCCCAGGTGGGTAATGGTCAGCGCCGGGCGATCCTTCATGCGCGCGTAGCCATCGGCGGCGCCGGTACATACGCCCTCGAATAACCCCAGCACCGCGCGCATCCCTCCGACCGCGTCGAGCGCCGCCACCAGCGGCATCTCGGTGGTTCCCGGATTCGCGAAACAGACTTCAACTCCCGCGGCAAGCGCGGTTTGGATCAAACTTTCAGCACCGTTCATTGGCAAACCCGTCGACTCCTGTGAGCGGTATGCGGCGGCGTCAGGCGCTGCGGAGCACGCGCCCGGGCAAGCCGCCCTGGTACTCGTTGTGTTCGAACAACACTTTGCCGCCGACGATGGTATATTCGATTCCCTCGGAGCGTTCGATCAACCGCGGCTGTTTGCCGGGCAGATCGTTGATCCATTCCGGCGGGCAAGCGCGGATACGATCGGGGTCGAACACGACCAGATCGGCGTCCATTCCGGACGCCAAGCGGCCCTTGCCACACAGTTCCATGAAGTCGGCGAGCTCCGAAGTGAGCCGCCGAACTCCTTGCTCGAGGCTCAGCGTCTTGCGATCATGCACCCATTCCTGAAGCAGGTACGATGGCAAACCGGCGTCGCAATGCTGGGCGACATGCGCACCCGCGTCGGAGAGTCCGATCAGTGTGTTGGGCAGGCGCAACAGCTTGTCGACGATTTCCTTGTTGACGTTGATGACGGAGAGCGTGATACCGAGTTCGAGGTCCTCGTCGAGGCCCAGGTCTAAGATCGCGTCTTCGGGCGCCTTGTGCGTCATCGCCGCGACTTCCTCGATACTCTTGTTGAGGAAGCGGCGGTTTTCTTCCTTCTCGACGCGCACGACATGCACGCGGTCCCAGCGCCCGCGGAAGATGGCCTTGCTGCCGGCGCTCAATTCGTCTTTGAAGGCCTGGCGGAATTCAGGCGAACGGAAGACCGCCTTCTGCTCTTCGGCGGAACGGTTGAACACGCCTTTCCATGAATCGAGCGCGGCGAAGATAAAGGGGTCGCGCAAGGTGTAGTATTGCTGGATCGGACGCGGCGTCACCTGCGGCAGGATGCGCAGGCCACGATCGAGGTACGGTTGCAGCCGCGCGATCACATCCTCATGCACCTTGAGCGGTGTGCCGGGCAAATCGAGAATTGCGAGAAAAGTCACCGGGCGCTGGCTTTGCTCGGCCAGGTAGACCAGCAAGTCGAAGCCGCCCTCGTTGGGTGCGGTACTGGCGCCGCGCATCGGCAGAATCTCGATCACGCCGCGCTTGAGATCGCGCATGACATGGCAAAGCGCTCCCAACTCTTCGCGGCTCGCCATCCGGCTCGCCAGCGGACGTCCCTGGAACCCGATATGCTGCGGCGCCAGGCTGAGCGAGAAGCCGTACGCTCCGGCCATCATCGCTTCGCGGAAGAT
>JBOHWJ010000073.1:0-6102 GCA_050736495.1 Binataceae bacterium (SeqCode)
GCGCGATTCGACCACAACGGTCAGTCAGTCTGCTCCGTGGTTGAGGCGGGTGGTCTGCGGTCGGCCTGAAAGCGCAGCATGAACGACCTCTCCGATATTCCCAACATCCGCAAGTACCTGAGCGCGTTACGCCAAAAGCTGAAGCCCGCCGATTCTGTTGCGTTGCCACGCAAGGGCGCTGAAAAGCGCGCGGCGGCCGTGCTGGTGCCGTTGTTCCAGCGCGACGGCAGTCTCCACGTGCTCTACACGCGCCGCTCCGATCGTCTCGCCAGCCATCGCGGACAAGTCGCCTTTCCTGGCGGCCGCTTCGACCATCGTGATCGCAATTTGCTCGACGCCGCATTGCGCGAGGCGCATGAAGAGGTCGGTATCGAACCGGATACGGTCGAAGTGCTCGGCACCTTCGATGGGCGTCGCACCAATAGCACTGACATCATGGTGGCGCCCTTCGTTGGAATTGTTCCAGACCTGTGCGTGTGGCGTCCCGATCCGCACGAGGTCGCCGACATTTTCGACGTGCCGCTGGCGGCGCTGAGCGACCGCCGCTATCGCGGCGTCTACCGCTGGCAGCGCAACGGAATGACGAGCGAGCATGCCGCCATACTCTATGGCGGGCAGACTATCTGGGGTCTGACTTACGAACTGACCTTGAAGTTTCTCGCTCTGCTCGGTGGCCACTCCGCCTAACCAGTTCCACTACCGATTCTCAAATGATGTCAAATTCGAATGAGCCGATGTGCGATAGCAAAGTGCACGAAGCGCGATTTTTTTCCGCTAGGACAAAAGGCGCGTGGGCGCGTAATAGTCAGCTTTGCCGGCGGTGGCTGCAACGCGTCATTTGCGCTTGAGCAGTAGCTCGAAATAAGACATCTCGACACGGTCGGCATCGGTAATTCCGAGCCCGGTGAGAATTTCGCGCGCCGCCGCCTGGTTGGCCGCAACGCTGTCATCTTCCGCCAGCACCGCTTCGATTTCGCCGAACTCGCCGAGCCCGTCGATGCGGTCCAGATGCAAACGGACATTCGCGCGCGTCAGCAGCGTCCGCTGCTTGCGCACTTCGGCGAGCACGCCGAGCGCCGCGGCCAGAACCGCGCGCATCGCGGCGCCGTCGGCCACCATTACAATTTCATAATTGCTCAGATCCAAACGGTCGTATCGTTCGCGGCTGTAATAAATCATCGAGGCGCCAGCGCCCTCCTGCTCGCGCAGCTTGAGCTTGCCATTGGCAACGACAAAGAAGGTATCGCGCTGCTCAAATTCGCCGCGTGCGGCAAACCCCATCGCCAGCGCGCGCTCGCGTGCCCGTTCAAGATCGCGCAGTTTGAATTTCGCCTCGATATTCCTCATTGCCCCTTCCCGCAGGCGCACATACGCTATCGCGTCCGTCGTCCTCGCAGGCTCGTCCCGTATGGCCCGCGAGCACCGGTCATGCCAAGCTTGACACTTGGAGAAACCGTCGCCTAGGCTCGCACGGCGCCGACGGCGGCGGTCTGGAACGTAACCTGGGAACGAATATGAATGGCTACCAGTAAAGAACACGGCGAGACGGATGCAACCCTGCGCGCGATGGGTTTCGACCCTTCCGCGTCACCTGAAGAAAGAATCGCGAAGCTGACGGCGCTGCGTGGACAGCCCAACGTGAGCGACGCCGCGCTGGCGCGCGAACTTGGCAAAATAGCGCTCGGCGAAGCCGTCGCGGTGCTCACCGAATTGGCGATTGGCGCAAGCGGCGCGACCCGCCGCGAGATTCGCCGTGCGCTGTTCAAGTTACGCCAGCGCGGGTTCGAGGCCGCACCGCTCACTGACACCGCGGCGCCGACCGCACCCGTCGCATCAGAGCCGGGCGTGAGCGCGATGCTCTCGCCAGCCGACGGCGAGGGTGCGCGTGTCGCCTGGCTGTTGAAGTCGCGGCACGGCGCCGGCGGCCTCAAACGGCTATGGGCGCTAGTCTCGGAAAACCAAGGCCTCGTCGGCGTCTCGCTCGGCACCCTTTCGCGCAAGGAGCTTCGCGCCGAACGGGCCGAGCTGGAGCGGCGCGCAGGCGTGCCGCTGACTGACGCCGACTGGCGCCTGGTCGACTTCATCATGTGCGAGGCCTATCGCCGTACGCCGCCGACGCATCGGCACAGCGTCGGCAACTTCCTCGCCCTGCGCGCCGAGCTCGTGGCTGCGGCACCGCCGGCCAAACTGGTTCATCCGGTTTACCAGGAGCTGGCCGCCGCCGCGTTAGCCGAGCCCTCGCCCGACCTGATGAAGGAGCCGGAAATCGCCGCCTGGAAATTTCCCACTGCCGCGGCCAAGGTGTATGCCGACGAGGTCACCAGCCTGCGGCAGAGCGTGATCGTGCTGAATCGGGCGCTGCAAGAGGAGCGCATCAATACCGTGGTCGAACGCGCTATCGATGAACAGCTAGCGGGCGACAGCGGCCACCGGCTGCGCCGCCATTTAGAGGATACCGCGTATTATTTCGCGCGCACCGGGCGCAAGTCGCAGGCCGGATGGGCGGTCGCGGCGGCGGTCCGCATGCGCGACGGCGCGGACCTGAGACACGTCGCCTTCTTCCAGCTTCTGGTCCGCGCACAGCTCGGCGCGGTGCTGGCCGAGGAGCAGGAAAAGCAGCAGGAAGAACCGCGCCTAATCATGACCCCGGCCGAAGCGATGCGCGCGCGGCAGGCCGCGCGGGCCCGCATTCGCTCACACGGCCGTTGACGCACTGCCCCATGTCGCTGAGCATCGCGCCGCCCCTCCATACGCCGCGGCAGGTAGTCGCGGATCGATCGGCGATCGCGTCCTAGTACGCGGTCGCGCGCCGCGCAACGCGCGCGGCCAACGCGAATGTGAAGATCGCGAATACGATCGCGATCAGGGCCGACGGCAAAAAGCCCGGCAGATGGCCCAACGCACCCGGCTGCCCCGCGTAGAGCGATTCGCGCAACGCCGCCATCCCATAAGTCAATGGATTAAACCGCATCAACCATTGAAGCACAGCGGGAGTTCCGCTAACCGGCCAGAACGCGCCCGAGAGCAGCCAAATCGGAATCAGGATGAGGTTCATGATGGCGTGAAAGCCCTGCGTCGATTCGATCTTCCACGCGATCACCAATCCGATGCAGGTAAGCGAGAAAGCGATTATCGCCATCATGACGGCCGCCAGGATGACTGCGCTCGCGGTCAACCCGATGCCGGCGAGGGGCGCCAGCACGAGAAAGATGCAGGAGGGGACCCAGGCGAGCGTGGTGGCGCCGAGCGCCTGACCCATCACAATCGTCGGGCGCGAGATCGGCGCGACCAGCACGCTTTGCAGAAAGCCCTCGCGGCGATCCTCGACGGTCGAGATGGTCGCGAAAATCGCGGTGAAGAGCAGCACCAGCACGATGAAGCCCGGATATAGATACTCGAAATAATTCATCCCCGCCGGCATCCCAGCGGGACGGAATGACGCCTTGAGACCTGCGCCGAGCAGCAGCCAGAACACCAACGGCTGCAGGAATGAACCGATGACGCGGCTGCGCTGGCGGCAAAACCGCGTAATCTCCCGCAGCCATAGGGTGCCGGCTTGCAGCCCCG
This sequence comes from Binataceae bacterium (SeqCode), assembly GCA_050736495.1. Classification (GTDB taxonomy): domain Bacteria; phylum Desulfobacterota; class Binatia; order Binatales; family Binataceae; genus JBOHWJ01. The sequence goes on from JBOHWJ010000073.1 coordinate 3,568, forward strand.
CCTCCTTCATCGATCCTCCTCCGTCCGTCCAGCGTAAAAGCGATGGCCCGTCAGTTGGACGAAGACGTCTTCCAGCGTTGGTTTGCCGAAGGTTACCGATTCGATTTCGTCGCCGAATGCCTCGACCACATCGCGCACGAACTCGTGACCGCGCGGCCGCTCAATTCTGAGCGTGCCGTCTACCAGCGTACTGCGCTGGCGCATCTGCGCCGTGATTTTCTGGCGCAACGCCTCGGGCGCTGGCGCGTTGATCACGACGACATCGCCGCCAACCTGGGATTTGAGTTCGCCAGGCGGCGCGATCGCGATCAACCGTCCCTGATGCAGCACGCCGATACGGTCGCAGCGCTCGGCCTCCTCCATATGATGGGTGGTCAGGATAATCGTAACGCCTTCGTCGTCGCGCAGATGGGCAAGATAGTGCAGAAACTCGCGGCGCGCGGCCGGATCGAGTCCGGTGCTTGGCTCGTCCAGCACCAGCAGTTCGGGTTCATGCAGTAACGCCTTGGCCAGTTCGACACGCCGCTGTAAACCGCCCGAAAGCGTCTCGACCAAGTCGTTCGCGCGCCCGGACAGCCCGATCTGGTCTAGCGCGTGCGCGCTGCGATCCTTGAGACGACGGCCGCTGATTCCGTACAAACGCCCATGATGGGCGAGGTTTTCGGCTACCGTCAGCTTGATATCAACGCTGGGCCGCTGAAAGACAACGCCGAGGCGCCGGCGCAATTCCATCGTTTCGCCACGGAGATCGTAGCCGAGCATACGAACGGTGCCCGATTGCAGCGGAACGAGGGTGGAAATCAGCTTGAACAGCGTGGTCTTCCCGCCACCATTGGGTCCGAGCAGGCCGAAGATTTCGCCGCGCGCGAGGGCAAAGCCGACATCGCTCAAGGCCTGGCGCTCGCCATAGCTAAAAGTGAGTTGGCTGACTTCGACCGCCGGTGCGGGGGATGCCAGCGTGCCTTGGGCGATGTCAGTCCGCCCCGCGAGAGGAACAACCGATGAAGCAGGCATTAGGGTTTATGCGGTACAACCTTTGGGTTGCCCACGATTATTGCCCTCAGCGCACAACGTATCAAACGAAATGGCCGGCGGCGGCAGAGTCCTTCATTCCTTCTTGACGAAGTTGAGTGAGGCCGAGTTCATGCAGTAGCGCAAGCCGGTCGGATTCGGCCCGTCGTCGAAAACGTGCCCGAGATGCGCGCCACAGCGGCTACACGTCACTTCAGTCCGGAGCATGCCTAAGCTATGGTCGCGCGCCGTTTCGACCTGCTGCTCGTCGAGCGGCGCGTAAAAGCTTGGCCATCCGCAGGCAGAATCGAATTTGGTTTCGGAATTGAACAGCTCGTTGCCACAGCATACGCACAGGTAGACGCCCTTATCATGAAAGTCCCAGTATCTCCCGGTGAAGGCGCGTTCGGTGCCCTTGCGGCGCGTGACCTCATACTGCTCCGTCGAGAGCAGCCGCCTCCATTCCTCGTCGGATTTCACCACCTTATCGCTCATCGCTTACTCCCTCGATGTCACCGGGGTTCCCGGCTTACGCGACCACTGCGGCCATGCACAACCGCTCAACGCCCCGCTTGTCGTCATGCTTATCTTTTATCACAACGGATATGATAACGGGCAAGGCGGGTGTCTCCGCCAACGGCGTATCCCCGGGCCCGGCATAATGCGCGCGACTCACGAGGTCGTCGGCCGCTCTGTCAATGACGTGCTTGGACTGTCGCGGATATACTTGTGCTTGGCGATGACTGCTTTTTTTGTCGTGGTTCAACGCTGAGCTCACCACGTGAACGCGAAGTTGGAGTCAAATGACTCGTGGCGAATCAAGCCAAAAGATCGCGCGGGCCGAGACCATCTCGCATCCAGACCACGGGTGAAGTTCGGCTCGGACTTCCAGCCGTTCGTGCGTGGGCGCGACGTGAGCCATAACGGACGATGAGCACACGACGCGCGGGCCGGATTTTGTGGAACCGAAAACCAAGTGCTCATGCCGCACCATATCCAATGCCTGAAAGCGCCGCCTCGGCTCTTTGTGCGCGCCCGATAGGCAGACCGAGGACCGCTTGGCAGCGGGACAGCAAACAAAACAGCAATGGCAAAATCATGGGTTTGTGTTTACAACCCGCGTTGGCACTAACATCGAACCGTGCGGACTTGTGAAAGGCTTCAAGCGGCTGCTAAAAAGGCTGGGTTGGCCGCGGACACGGATTTTCACGATGGGCGCCACGGCGCAGCGTCATTGCTGCCGCACAGAGCGTGCACCCGTGGACGGTTATGGAGCTTTTGGGCCAGGTGCAAATCAGCCTGAGTATGGACACATACAGCCACGTAATACCGGAAGTCATGCGCGAGGCGACCGACCGAATCGACCACGGTCTTTGATGACGGCAATTAACGGGAGAAAGTACAGGTGGCCGTCATACTGACAGTCAAACAAGCGCCGGCATTGTGTGGAGCCTTGAAACGCTGTTGATTTCTTTGTCGCGCCCCCTTAGCTCAGATGGATAGAGCACAGGATTTCTAATCCAA
>JBOHWJ010000074.1:0-4861 GCA_050736495.1 Binataceae bacterium (SeqCode)
GTCCTCAGTAGAGCTTGCCCTCGCGCATCGTGAGTTCTTCAACAATCGGACCGAGCGCATCGGCGGGAAAGAACGTCAGGGCGGCGACGATGATAATCACGCCGACCAGCAGCACGACGAAAATCGCTCCACTTGTTGGAAAAGTGCCCGCACTCGGCGGAGCCACTTTCTTACCGGCCAGCGAACCCGCCAGAGCCAGCACGGGGACCTTCATCAGGAAGCGCCCGAACAACATCACGACGGCGAGCATCACATTGTAAAAAGGGGTGTTCGCGTTCAGGCCGGCGAATGCCGATCCGTTGTTAGCCGACGCCTCGGTGAAGGCGTACAGGATCTGGGAAAAGCCGTGCGGGCCGGGATTTGTTATGCCCGCGAGCCCGGCCTTGGTTACCACTGCGGCGCCAGCCGGTATCAGAATCATTGCCGGGAAGATCAGGATAAAGAGCATCGCGAGTTTGATCTCGCGGCCCTCGATCTTCTTTCCCAGGTACTCGGGCGTCCTCCCCACCATCAGCCCCGCGATAAACACTGACAGCACGGCCATCACGAGCATTCCATAGAGCCCCGAACCGACACCGCCGAAGATGATTTCGCCGATCTGCATGTTGACCAGCGCAACCAGTCCGCCCAGCGGTGTGTAGCTGTCATGCATCGAATTCACCGCGCCGCAGGAGGTGTCGGTTGTAACCGTTGCCCACAAGGCGGAATCCACGATGCCGAAGCGGACTTCCTTGCCCTCCATGTTGCCGCCGCTTTGCGTCGCGCTGGCGGCTTGATTGATTCCCATCGCGGCGAATTGCGGATTGCCGCGTTGTTCGCTCCATATCGCGGCGGCCGCGCCCGCAAGAAAGAGGATCGCCATCACGCCGAACAGCGTCCATCCCTGGCGCCGGTCACCCGCCATCTCGCCGAACGTATGCGTCAGGGCCGCGCCGATCGCGAAGATCGCCACCATCTCGAGCAGGTTGGTCAGCGGCGTCGGATTCTCATAGGGATGCGCCGAGTTGGCGTTGAAGAAACCGCCCCCGTTGGTCCCCAGTTCCTTGATGATCTCCTGCGAGGCGACAGGTCCCTGCGCGATAACCTGTTTGGCGCCCTCGAGAGTTGTCGCGTTTGCGTAGGCGCCGAGATTGTCCGGCACTCCCTGCCAGACGAGTACTAACGCGCCGAACACGCATAGCGGCATGAGAACCCAAAGCGTGGCGCGCGTCAGATCAACCCAGAAATTTCCGAGAGTTCTGGCATTGCGGCGCACGAAACCGCGGATCACAGCGATCGCAACCGCGATACCGGCGGCCGCGGATACAAAATTGTGAAAGGCGAGTCCCGCCATCTGGGTGAAATAGCTCATGGTCGACTCGCCGCCGTAGGCCTGCCAGTTCGTATTGGTTGTAAAGCTGGCGGCTGTGTTAAAGGCGAGATCCGGCGCCACTCCGGCAAAGTTCCGTGGATTCAACGGCAGGTAGAACTGCAGCCGCTCCACAGCGTAAAGCAGGAGCATGCCGGCCGCGCTGAACAACAGCATTGATATGGCGTACTCGACCCAGGTCTGTTCGGTTGCGGGATGAATTCCGCAAATTCGGTAAATCAGGCGCTCGACCGGACTGAGTATCGGGTCCAGGAAAGTTCGCTTGCCGCCGAAGACCTTCGCCATGTAGAGACCCAGAGGAACGCTGACCGCGGTGACAAGCACCGTGAACAGCCCCACCTGGATGAACGCGTTGGCCGCCACGATGATCGCCTCCTCAAAACTTCTCTGGCCGCAACATCGCGTATACCAAGTAGGCCGTGAGGCAGACGGCCATTATCGAGCCCATCACCAGTTCCCACGATGTCATAGACGTGCGCACTCCCAGACGTAAGCGATCGCGATAAGGAAGAACGCGAAGGTCGCGGAGATGAAAATCACATCCATCATGAAGCTTGAGCCTCAGCAGTAACTGTGCCGTGGAAGCCGGCCAGGAAAGTTCGCGACTACCTGAGGTCGAGCGCGGCAGTGATTGCAGGATGCAGCAGTGAGCAATGCAAAATGTAGCACTGGAAGCATGTCGCCAAGGTGGCTGTTGAGTGGGAGTTCGGCTTGGGCAAGGGCTTCAGTGACCGGGCGATATCTGCAAACGCTGGCGATGCCCCGTCGCGGCCCTTATGGCCGCTATCAATCGGGCAGGCGGGTGGAGCGTGGTGTCGGCTTCCGGTCGCGCCCACCCGTATGGCTTTAGCCGGAGCGCAAGAGTATTGAATCGGGAGCGGCCCCAGGATTCGCAAGCCTTTCGCCCGCTGCCGGCCTGGACGGAGGACGCGCCACGATGTCCCATCGGACGAAGCTCTTCGTTGTTTTGATCAGCCTTGTCGTCATCACCAACGGCCTGCTCGCAACCGTCAATTACTTTCAATGCGACTCGTTGCTACGCCAGGAGTTTCATCGCAAAGCGCGCTCGATCGCGAGTACGGCGTCGGCGCTGATCGACCCGGAAGCGATCAAGATGATTCGGCATCGAGGCGACGAGCAGCGGCCGGAGTATGCGTTAGTCAATTCCCAATTGCGGCGCATCCGTGACTTCAACCGGCGCGAGGACGTCTGGATCGCGGATATCTTTACGCTGATTCGCGCGCCGCAGGATCCGAAAGTGGTCGAGTACGGCGACGACGCCGACCAGCGCTTCGACTACAGGCATCATCTCGGCGACATCTACCTCCGCCATGGCGAGCCGGTCACAATCGGGCTCGAAGGGATCAACGAACTGGCGCAGCGGCTGAGTGGATTCCAAGCCGGGTACGACGCCGCGTTCGCGCCGATCAAGGACAAATCCGGCGCGCTGGTCGCGATGGTTGGGGTCACGTTGATACCGGCGCCCTATAGCGTGCTGCGTGGGGTTGGGTATTCGATGCTGGCGCCGTTCGCACTAACGATCGCGCTGGCGATAATTTTCGCGGCGATCCTGTCGCGTTCGGTGACACGCCCGCTGGAGGCTCTGCGGCGGCAAATCCTGGAGATCGGCAACGGCAACTTTGGCGCGGGCGCATCGGCGCCGGTCAGGGTGACCGGGGAATTCGGGCAGATGGCGGCGGCAATCGGAGCAATGGCCACAGGCTTGCGTGAGCGCGACACGATCAAGCGCGCGTTTTCCGGATACATCTCGCGCCAGGTGCTTGACGCAATCATGGAAAAAGGCGAACTGCCGGCGCTCAAGGGCGAGCGGCGGCGGATCACGGTGCTGTTTGCGGATATCCGCGGATTCACTGCGATCGCCGAAGGGATGCGGCCGGAAGAGGTGGTGCAGCTCCTGAGCGAGTTCTTCGATCGGATGGTCGAGGTAATCCTGCGGCATCACGGGACGATCGACAAATTTCTCGGCGACGGCATGATGGTGATGTTTGGCGCGCCGCTCGACGATCCCTACCAGGAGGAGCATGCGGTGGTGGCCGCGGTCGAGATGCAAACGGAGCTGCGGGCGTTGTGCGCCAAATGGGAAACCGAAGGGCGGCGCCCGATCAAAATGGGAATCGGGATCAATTCAGGTGCGGCGGTGGTCGGCAATATCGGTTCCGAGGAGCACATGGAGTACACCGCGATCGGCGACACGGTGAATCTCGCCGCGCGGCTCGAAACGGCGACCAAGGAGCTTGGCGCCGAAATTATCGTGAGCGAGCAGACTTATGGCGCGGTGCGTCCGCTCTTCCGATGGAAGCCGGCGGGCAATGTAACCGTCAGGGGACGAAGCGAGCCGGTGCGCGCGTATTCAGTCGAGTCGGACAGCGGCCTTTCGGCCGAGTCGGCCTAGCTGATTTTCGCAAAAGGGCCAAAAGCTCGATGCCAGATAAATTGCGAAGTGACAAAAATTCATCGCCATGCGCGGGCTTTTTACCTGCCATGACGCGCGGTTGTGTGCGGTCTTAAAGTTCCCGCTTGCGAGTCGCCGTTGTCATCGACGTGCCTGGGTCTCCGGGCTCTCCCGACACCGCGGCGGCGCCGCAACCGTCCACGGCCGCCATGGTTTCCGCTGATTCAGAGAAATACCTGCGTTGGGCCCAGCGGGCTACATCGACCAGACCGATCATCACCGGCACTTCAACCAACGGACCGATCACCGCGGCAAAGGCGACGCCGCTATTGATGCCGAAGGTTGCGATCGCAACGGCTATGGCGAGCTCGAAATTGTTCGATGCGGCGGTAAAGGAGAGCGTCGCCGTCTGCGGATAGGTGGCTCCGGCTCTACGGCTCAGGACAAACGAAAGCCCGAACATAAGCGCGAAATAGAGTAGCAGCGGGACGGCAATGCGAATCACATCGAACGGCAGTTGCACGATCGCCGCGCCCTTGATCGAGAACATCGCAACGATGGTGAAAAGCAGAAAGGCAAGAGTGAGCGGACTTACCTTCGGGATGAAGTGCCGCCGATACCAAAGCTTGCCTTTCAGGCTGGTCAGGATCTTCCAGGTGGCGAGGCCGGCGACAAACGGAATGCCCAGATAGATGCCGACGCTTTCGGCAATCTCGCCGATCGTAACGCGAACCACGGCGCCACCGAGCCCGAGCCATCGGGGAATTATGGTCACGAAGAGGTAGGCATAGAGTGAAAAAAACAGGACCTGAAAGATCGAATTGAAAGCCACCAGCCCGGCGCAATAGTCGGCGTCGCCTACGGCCAGGTCGTTCCACACGATCACCATCGCGATACAGCGCGCGAGGCCGATCATGATAAGGCCGACCATGTAGTCGGGACGATCGCGCAGAAATACAATCGCCAGCGCAAACATCAGGATCGGACCAATGATCCAGTTCTGTACTAGTGTAGTGTCTCGCAAGTAGCAGTAACGGAAGGTCCGTGTTAAGCTGGGCGCATGGCGGTGGAATTTAAGG
>JBOHWJ010000075.1:0-7990 GCA_050736495.1 Binataceae bacterium (SeqCode)
GCGTAAATTCCTCGTTATCCTCAATGCCATGCTGCACAACAAAACTCACTGGCAAACACCTGCGCCCACCTCTCCAACCTCTTCCCTTTCTCCCCTCCTGGGCGCGGTTTCTGAACACGGTTGCTGCCAGGTTGATTCGAGCCCCATGTCCGGCCTCCATTGCTCAGCGCGGAGCCCTAGATGATCTCGACCGGCAGCCTTTCCGGCACGTTTGAAACCTTCATTCCCGCACGGCTCGATCGTCTCCCGTGGAGCCGCTTTCATTGGCTACTGGTCGTCGCGCTCGGAATAACGTGGGTACTCGATGGTCTCGAGATCACACTGATGGGCGCCATTAGCGCGGTGCTCCAGAAACCCGGCGTATTGCACTTCAGCGCCGCTCAAATTGGTTTCATCAGTTCATGTTATCTCGCGGGCGCAGTCCTCGGTGCGCTTGTATTTGGGCATCTGACGGACCGCTTTGGGCGGCGCAAGTTCTTTTTTCTGAGCCTTGGGGTCTACCTTATCGGCGTCGGCCTTACGGCCGTCTCCTGGAGTCTGGCGAGCTTCGCGGCTTTTCGGTTTCTGACGGGTGCGGGAATCGGAGGTGAGTACGCCGCGGTCAACTCGGCCATCGATGAACTGATCCCGGCACGATATCGCGGACGAGTGGATCTAATCGTCAACGGCAGTTATTGGCTCGGCGCGGCGGCGGGAGCGGCATCAACGGTCGTCCTGCTCGATCCTCACATCTTTGCGGAAAATGTCGGCTGGCGGCTCGGTTTTGGTATCGGCGCGGTGATCGGCCTGGTCATTCTTTACCTGAGGAAATTCATTCCCGAGAGCCCGCGTTGGCTGCTTACACATGGGCAGCTTGACGATGCGGAGAATACGGTCCGTGGCATCGAAAAAGAGATCAGCGACGAAACCGCTCGGCCGCTCGAAGATCCAGAGGGCGATCCTCTAAAGATTCGGGTGCGCCATCATTTCGGCCTCGCGGTGATTCTGAAACCGCTGGTAACAGAATACCGTGCCCGCTCGGTGCTTGGACTCTCGTTGATGACGGCGCAGGCCTTCGTCTACAACGCTATCTTCTTCACGTATGCGTTGGTGCTGAGCCGGTACTACGGTGTGAGCGCCGACGCCACGGGTCTCTATCTTCTGCCCTTCGCGTTGGGGAATTTCCTCGGTCCGCTCGTGCTCGGCCATTGGTTCGACACGATTGGCCGCCGGCCGATGATCGCGGGCACGTTTATAGTCTCGGCGCTGCTGCTGGCCATGACCGGCTGGCTTTTCGCTCAGGGGATGCTTTCGGCCTTTTCGCAGACCGTGCTGTGGACGGTGATGTTCTTTTTTGCTTCGCCCGCGGCCAGTTCCGCATACCTGACGGTGAGCGAGATCTTTCCGTTGGAAGTGCGCGCATTGGCAATCGCGATTTTCTATTCGCTGGGTACTTCCATCGGCGGAATCATGGCGCCATGGTTTTTCGGCAAGCTGATAGATACCGGCTCGCGGACCGCGCTAATGTACGGCTACCTGGTGGCGGCGGCCCTGATGCTGGCGGCGGCGGCGGTCGAAATATTCCTCGGTGTTGCGGCTGAAGGAACCAGCCTCGAGGAAATCGCCGCGCCGTTATCATCGATAAGCTGACCATCGGCAAGGCGACAGTTTGCTGGCGACGGCACCATCAACTGCGGCATGGCTATCGGCGCCGGGCGTCAGAAACTGAGCGCATTCGCGAAGTCATTCTGGAGGTCGCGCCAGTGTTCGATTCCGATTGAGATCCGCACGAGGCCGCCGGTAATGCCGCCCGCGGCAAATTCCTCGGCGCTCAGTTCGCTATGTGTCGTGGTCATCGGATGACATACGAGGGTTTCGACGCCGCCGAGGCTGACGGCGTTTTTTCCGATAGTCAGGCGGCGCAGAAATTCAAACGCGGCGGGCTTGCCGCCGTCCAGTTCGATCGAAAGTAGTGAACCGGGAAAATCGGTCTGGACATCGCGGATGCGAATCTGCTCTGGATCGCTGAACCGCGAGGGATAATTGACGTGGCGAACGCGTGGATGGCCGCTCAGATATTCCGCGATGCGCTGCGCATTCTTGCTCTGCCGGTTCATCCTGAGTGCGACGGTGGATAGCCGCGAATCGAGCATCCAGCATTCGTCGGCCTGAAGTATGTTGCCGAAGAGCGCGCGCAGGCCACGCAGGCTTTGAATCAATCCGCTGTCGGCCGCCATGACCACGCCGGCCAGCAGGTCGCTGAAGCCGCCAAGGAACTTGGTCGCCGAATAAATCGCCATATCCGCGCCGTGGACGAGCGGATGCTGGAAAGTCGGTCCAAGCAGGGTGTTGTCGATTGCGAGAAGCGGGCGCTTGGGATGGCGCTGCACCGCCGCCGCGGCTGCCGCGATGTCTGTCATCTTGAGCGTTGGATTCGCCGGCGTTTCGACCAATACGACGGCGAGATCTTCCGTCTCAGCGATCGCGGTTGCGAGCGCGGTCAGGTCCCCGGCGGGCACGCCGCGCGCCGGAAATCCCAGTGGCTCGATCACCCGATGAATCAAGTGTTGCGTTCCGCCGTAAAGCGGCTGCGTATAAAGCAGTGAACGGCCTTTTTCCAGAAAGGCGAAGAGCACAATCGTAATTGCCGCCATCCCCGAATTGAAAACGGCCGCGGCGGTGGCGCCACGCTCCAATGGCACCAGCCGGTCCTCCAGGATGTCCGCATTGGGATGGGCCAATCGCGCATATATCAGGTCGGGACGTCCGTCGCCGGCCGAATCGGCCTTCCCGAGAACCAGGTTGAAGGCCTGTTCGGCCGCTTCGGGGCTGGGAAAAACGAATGTCGAAGTTCGATAAACCGGCGGCCGCGCGGCACCCACTGACAGTGCGGGATCGAAGCCGCTGGTCAACACTGCGGTTTCAGGTCTGACGCGATAGGAAATCTTTGGTGTTCTCATCAATGACAATCCCCGGCAGGCGCTGAATATAAATGACTTTCCGCCCGCACGCCTCGGCTCCGTCCTTGCGCGGCCAACATTTGCCTAAACACGCTTCTTCTCCGTTCGTCCTCCGATGTGCCGTTCGATTCGACCGTCTTTTCCCGGCGCTCCCAATTGTGGCCGAATAGCTAATCGAGTTTGCGCGCGCGTGACTGGTAAGGCTGGGCCAGGATCGTGCCAAGTCCCGCTCCAAGAGCTGTGTTCCTTCCGGAACTTGCCGAGCAGAGGTGCGCTCGTTCAGAAGGCGCGTAGAATTGCTATAGCGCCCGAGAAGCTTCAGATAATGCTCAAGGCCCGGCGATTATGATCCGCGCATGCATCGAAACTGGACCGCGTGGATTCCACTATCGTTTTCGGCGCGTATCGAGCTGACAGTTGAACACTACCGCCGAGCCATTTGATTACGCAACGATAAAGGAGATGCGCTGGCGGTTACAGTCCCTCGATATCGTTGAGGCCGGTAACGTAGGAAATCACCCCGGCAAACTGCGCCGGGATCATTGGGTCTTGCTTGTTCGCGTACAAATCATATTCGGGAGCGACGATCTCAACGTTGAATGCGTTTTCGGCCTGCTTGATCGTGCCCTTGAACGCGATGTAGTCGGAGTTCGTTCCGTAACCTTTGCTGATAATGGTAAAGCCTTGCGACACGAGCCATTGCTCGACCGCGTCAAACTGGCTCTGTGTCTCGCCGAATCGTGCGTGGATCTCCTGCGGCGTGAGCCAATGATGATACTCGGGCGACTTAGGATCCTGAATTGCACGCATCAACTCGTCGAACTGCGCCTTGTCGCGTTTCGCAAAGTTCACTTCCATCTGGATCACGCGGTCGCCGGGCGCCGGATGATCAAAGCTCAAATCGACATTGGTGGGATGTCCCTTCGGCAGACGCACGCCGTTTTGTTCGGCGCCACCGCCGCTACTGCCGCCGCCGAGCGCGGAGCATCCGGCCACATAAAGACATAGCGGGACGGCGAGCGCGACAATCAGCATCGCCGATCTCAGGCGGCGTGAGACGGAACCATCTCGCGGCCAACGAATGACATGCACCAGGGTTCTATACATAGCGCTCGTTTTGCTTTCTCAATCTCTGGCTCAATAGCGCCGCCGCGGAACGCACGCAAGATCTTTTCTTTGCGCCAGCCGTCAAGGGCGATTGGTGAGATGAGCCGATCCGGGCGCTCGCGCCTTGTGCGCGGGACGGGCGTGGCTACTTCTTCGCCGCGGCGTACAGCGCCGGCAGATCGTAATCGGTGAGCATCCCGATACGCTCGATGGTGATGTCGGCGGACGGATACTTGGCGACCTCGCTCAAGTCGGCCGCGTAATGGCCCTGGCGCGGAAACACGGTCGTCACACGCGCACCCCACGCCTTTTTAACCGCGCTCAGGATGCGGACTTTGTCGTCGATCAGAACGTAATGGCCGGCGGGGTAGCGCTCGGCGATATCGCTGAGCTCCATTTCCTTGTGAATGTAGATAAGCACGTTCTCGTCGACCGCCTCGCCCAGACCCGAACGTTCGACCTTGAGCGGCTGAAACACCACGTCCCCGTCGCTCAGAATCACCGGCAGTCCGAATTGACGCGAACGCTCGACCACGTCGAGCGAATTGGGAAAGAGCCGGTTGGCGAACGGATAACCGACCAGGTAGCGCGAGACCGCCAGGATGTTGAAGTCGCGCGGATATTCGACCCGGTAACGCTGCAAGGCACCGAGATAATCCGCATAGCCGAGTTCCTTGCGCAGGTCTTCGAAGTATTCCCAATAACGCTGCTGGCGCTCATGGCCGACGGCGCTCTCGAGATGGCGCATGAGGTCGGCGACCACGCGGTCGTTGTCGAGCAGTGTATTGTCAACGTCGAAAAGAAAGACCGTCTCGTGCTTGGCCATCAGCGGCTACCTGTCCTTTCCCGGCGAACCGGCGTTGCTCGCAACGGTTAGATTATCTGTCGCGGCGCGAAGCACTCAAACCGCCAACGGATTAAAATATTAAACAATATTGGATGCGCGAGCGCACTATCGCTCCTCGCCAGAACAACGCGGTTTGTCGCATGCGCCGTATTATTGCTACGTTTTCGCTGACCGATATTGATCGTATGCGCCTAAGAGCGGCACGCGCATAGTCGGTCGGGGGCATCGCCATGATCGAGAGTATTTTTCATATCAATATCAATGCGACCAATTTCGAGCGTTCGCTCGAGTTCTACAAGCTGCTTGGCTTCAAGGTGCTGCGGGACCTTGGCGAGGGCGGCAACGATAAACTTAGCACGGGCCTCAGGATCCCCGACTGCCGCGGGCGCGCGGCGCTGCTGCTGCTCGGCGATAATGCGCGCGCGACCCGGCTCGATCTGATCGAATGGAAAAATCCCGGCACCGAGGGCGCCGCCTATCCGAACCTGTGGCACGCGGGGGCGTGCCGAATCGCTCTGCGCACACGCACGCTGCGCGAGGATTACGAAGAACTCAAGGTCAAAGGCGTCGAATTCTGGTCGGAGCCGCAGATGTTCAAGACCAAGCGCGGCGAAGAGGGCTTCGTCTGCTGCACCGATCCCGATGGCACCGTGATCGAACTCATCCAAGTATAGGCGCGAAAATCGAGATATCGCGTGCTCGTGGGCGCGCATCAAAAATAATACGGAGCGCACTTCGATGGCGGATGAAATCGGACTGTTCGAGACAATCCATACAATGCGGGCAATACGGCGGCTCAAGCCCGACGCCGTACCCGACGAACTCATCCGCAAAATAATCGACGCGGGCATCCGCGCGCCCAGCGGCGGCGACATCCAGCATTGGCGCTTCATCGTGGTCAAGGACACGGAAATAAAGCGGCAGATCCAGCTTCGCTACCGGCGCGCCCTCGACCAGTTGCTGCCGCGCTATCGCAAGGCTCCGCCACCGCCGGGAAAGACCGAAGCGCAAAAGAGCCGCATGCTCGCCGCGGTCGAATACCTGACCGATCATCTGCACGAAGCACCGGTGCTGATCGTATGCTGCCTGGTGGGCGACTTCGCACGCTCGGCCGGCCTGGAGAAAATGTCGGGCGCCTCGATCTATCCTTCCGTGCAGAACATGCTGCTGGCGGCGCGCGCGTTGGGCCTGGGTGCGACGCTGACGACGCGTCATCTGCTCTATGAAAAGGAAGTCAACGAGGTGCTGGGACTGCCGGCCAACGCCGAGAGCTTCGCGGTAATCCCAATTGGCTATCCGATAGGCCGCTTCGGCCCGGTCTCGCGTGAGCCGATCGATAAGGTCACCTTCGCCGACCGCTGGGGCAATCCGTATCCGCGCGAATAGCCATTATCTTCCATGACCCGGCTGGACAGCGCCCGCGGATGTCGCTTAAGTACCCGGCTTGGGCCGGTAAAAACAGGAGAAGGAGTCGATGGAGCGGGCAAAGCGGCGGAGAAATGAGCGCAAGGCTGACGACGACAAGCAAAAGCTCGAAGCCCTGGTCGAGCGAGTAGTCCGCACCGCCACGCAAGGCGCGGAGGCGATAGGTCTGGAGTTCGACGCCGTATATGCCAATGGCGACGATTTCGGCTTCGCGGTCGTAATCAATTTCAATCTCAAAGACATTGAGCTCGACGACGGCGAGAAAGAAAACCTCTTCCTGGAGCGGCTGGGAACTCTGCTCGAAGAGCAACTGGAATCGCTCGAGCCCGACGAACCGAGTGAGCCTGAGCAGTGAAGCCCCGCACCATTGCGAGGCTTCACTGACCTGCCATTTTTCCGGATGTCTTTGCGACCCTAAGAAAACACGACAAGTGCCTTGCCGCTCACTCCAGCCCGTAGACCCTGGCCGCGGTGTCATGCACGATTTTGCGCCGATCGTCCTCGGGCAACGTGCCAAAACGCCTCTCGACGATTTCCCGCGAGCGCGGAAAGGTCGCCGCCGTATGCGGATAGTCGGACGACCACATGATGTGGTCGGGACCATAACGATGGAGTGAATCGACGAAGACCGGATCCGCGATGAAGGTCGCGTAGACCTGGCGCTTGATATAGTCGCTTGCGCGCATCGAGAGCTTGAGTCCGCCGACCGCGCCGAGGCGGTTCTGCACGCTGTCGAGACGGTACATAAGGTAAGGCATCCAGGCGACGTCGTTTTCCGCCGAAACAATCTTGAGGCGCGGAAATTTCTCGAGCACGCCGCCGAACACCAGCACCGAAATGGTGCGCTCGATCTGATGATGCAGGTTGGCGAGCTGCAGCAGGAAATTGCCGCCGGTCGGATTGGCGCCAGTGCCTTTGCGCGCGGTCAGGATATGCAGTGACAGCGGCATATTGAGGTCCTGCGCCGCGGCCCAGAACGGATCGTAATCAGGATGACTGTAGGGACGTTCGGCGGGCGGCTCGGCCCAGATCATCGCACCGCGCATGCCCTTCTTAGCGATGCGCTGCAATTCGGCCACGCCCTGCCCGATGTCTTCGAGCGTGATGAGGCCGAGCGGCACCAGGCGCTTCATGTCATAGGCGCAATATTCGGACGCCCAATCGTTGAAAGCACCAAAGCAGGCCGCGCGCAATTCGGCGTCGTCAAGTCCGAACAGCGGCATCCCAATCGAGGTGTAGATGACCTCGGCCTGGACGCCGTCGCGGTCCTGATCCTGAAGGCGCGCGCCCGCGTCCCATACGCTGGCCGGAGCGGCGTCGAAGCCCTTCTTGTTATGTTCGGGTAATTCGGCGGATGGAACGCCGGCGCCAAAGAAGCCCGCCACCGGCATCGGGTTGATATTCTCGCAAACGAAGAATTCACCCTCGCGGCCGCCGAACCCGCGGACGGTGTGGGGCGCGTGGTCGCGGAATTTTTTGTCGATGCGCTCGGCCCACATGGTCGGAGGTTCGACGAAATGCGAATCGGCCGAGATTAGACGGTAACCTGCCATAGCCCTGCCCTCCTTGCGCGTTCGCGCCGGCACGTGACCGGTCGTGACATTATATAATCGTGGCGCGACGGGAACCGCGTAGTCCGCGTCACCTGCCAACGCAAATACCACATTTAAGC
>JBOHWJ010000076.1:0-2893 GCA_050736495.1 Binataceae bacterium (SeqCode)
ACGTCTGCATGTGCGAATACACCGACCACGGCCATTGCGGCGCGATCGTCGGCAACGACATCGATAACGACGCTTCGCTGCAACTGCTGGTGCGCGAGGCGCTATCGCATGCGCGCGCGGGCGCCGACATGGTGGCGCCGTCCGACATGATGGACGGACGGGTCGGCGCGATTCGCGCCGCGCTAGACCATAACGGCTTCAGCAATACGCCGATAATGGCCTACTCGGCGAAGTTCGCCTCGGGCTTTTACGGCCCCTTCCGCGAGGCGGCCGACTCGGCGCCGCAATTCGGCGACCGGCGTTCCTACCAGATGGATCCGCCCAACGGCGACGAGGCGATGCGTGAAATTGCGCTCGATCTCGAGGAAGGCGCGGACATCGTGATGGTAAAGCCGGCGCTCGCTTATCTCGATCTGATCTACCGCGCCAAGCATGAATTTCATGTGCCGGTCGCGGCCTACAACGTCTCGGGCGAGTACTCGATGATTCGCGCAGCCGGAATGAATGGATGGATCGACGAGGAGCGCATCACGATGGAAGTGCTGACATCGATCAAGCGGGCCGGTGCCGACATGATCCTGACATACTTCGCCACCAACGTCGCAAAGCAATTGCAGTGACGCGCTGGCGAACACAGGCGGACAAGGCCTTCAAATCAGGAGGAAGCACGGATGGCTGTGCGCGTAAGGCCGTTGGCGGAAGGCGACCTTGACGAAAGCGACCGCATCCTGCGGCTGGCCTTCGGCACTTTTATCGGGCTCGCCGATCCGATGCGGATGTTTGGCGATTCGCGCATCGCGCATACCCGCTGGCACGCCAATCCCGAAGGCGCATTCGCGGTCGAACTCGACGGCCGCCTGGCCGGGTGCAGCTTTGTCGCGAAGTGGGGCAGCGTCGCCGTCTTCGGACCGATTGCGGTACTGCCCGAACTGTGGGACCGCGGACTCGCCAACCATCTGTTGAACGCGACGGTCGAACTGCTCTCCCGCTGGGGCACGCGCCACGCCGGCCTCTACACCTTCTCCGAAAGCGCAAAGCATCTCGCGCTCTACCAGAAATTCGGTTTCTGGCCGCGCTTCCTGACCGCCGTGATGACGAAGCAACTCGCTCAGTCAGCATCCGAGGCCGTCTATGAAAGATTCTCGACACTCGATGCCGCCGCAAAGACCGCCACGCTCGGCGAATGCCGTGAAGTGACCGGCCTAATTTACGATGGCCTCGATCTGCTGGCGGAAATCAACGCGGTCGACCGCCAGCGACTCGGCGAGACGGTGCTGCTCCGTGACGGTCCACAATTGGCAGGTTTCGCGGTATGCCATATCGGCGCTGGCAGCGAAGCTGGCGGCAACAGTTGTTTCGTCAAATTTGCCGTGACACGTCCGGGCGCGAACGCCGCACGAAGCTTCGCGCGGTTGCTCGACGCGTGCGAAGCGCTAACGCTGTCGCGCGGCGTTGCGAAGATGACCGCGGGCGTCAGTACGGCACGGCGCGAGGCCTATAGCACCCTGCTCGCGCGCCGCTATCGGATCGAAATGACCGGCGTCATCATGGAGCGCGGCGAAGACGGCGGCGGATATAACCGTCCGGGCGTTTACCTTATCGACGACTGGCGCTGACCGCCGCGCGGCGATCAGATCCGCAGCGGTCCACCGAGATCTATTGCGCGCGACCTGGTTTGACGTGCGTGAAATAGTATGCGCGCATCGCACGCAGCGCGCGTTCCTGATGATAGGCGAGTTCGTCGTCGGTATAGCGATGCTCCGGACCGAGCACGCATCCGACCCGCGCATGGCATCGCGCGGCGCAATCCGGCTCGACTTCCACGCGATGTTCGAGACATCTCGGAATGTCCCATCCCGCGGGAAAACTGACCGCGTTGGCGGGACATGCGCTGATACATGCGCGCGTGGTGCATCGCGGACACGGATTGAAGCCCGCCGCCGCGCCGGGGGCGTCAATTTCCTCCGCGACCAGCAGCGCCGCGCGAAATGCGATCCACGGCCCATAGACCGGATGCACGTTCACGCCGATGATGCTCGGCCCGCTGAGCCCCGCGGCTTTCGCCAGCTCCATGAAATTGAGCGTCGCACCGCCGTTCATGAAGGGATAAACCGTCGCACAGTTCGACCCGCGCCGGCGAATCGATGCGGCAACTTCATCTTCGATTATGGCGCGGGTGAAATCGTCGAGCGGATTGTCACGCTCGCGCCATCCGGGGTTGCCCCGCACATGCTTGATGAAGGCGCGCCAGAAGGCGCCGCCGCCGTTGCCGACGACGATGATCGAGCGGCCCTCCGGCGCGATCGCGGTGGTGCGCATCGCCGGCGCCGCGCCATGGTTATAGTGTTGAGCGGGAATCGCGGCGACGAGATTGAGGCCGTGGGGCGCCGCCGCGGCGCGAACCATTTCGATCATCGGATGCACGCGGTTTATCTTATCAGTCCCGCAAATTCAGCATACGCGAAGCCGCGATCGCAACTCGTGTCAGTCACGCGATTTTGTAGGTGATCAGGGCGTCGGCTACCAGCGCGCCCGCCTGGTCGTGAATCTCGACGGTGAGGCTCGCGACGCGCCGGCCCTTGCGGCGCACGCGCGCATGCGCGACCAGGTCGCTCTGAATTCCGGGCGCGAGGTAGTTCACCGTCATCGCGATGGTCGCGCTGCTCGTGGTCGCGGGCATCGTCCATACCGCCGCGCATGCGGAGAAGTCTGCCAGCGCCGAGATGGCGCCGCCGTGTATCGGCACGGCGGGTCCGCCGTAGTTCAGCAGCTTCGGGTCAAACGGCATCCGCACCACCGCCTCGCCGCGCGCGGCCGACTCGACTTTGAGCCCCAGCACGGCGGAGAACGGCGCCTGTTCGAGAGTCGCAATCGCGGGATAACGCTGATGGAT
>JBOHWJ010000077.1:0-3820 GCA_050736495.1 Binataceae bacterium (SeqCode)
CTTATTCCTTCGCAGGCGCTCTCGCGGACCCGCCCCACGCTCTAAGCGTGACCGTCGATATGCACCTTGCGGCTCTCGAATAGCCACGTGCCGTTAACCTTGCGCAAGCGATCTTCATAGCTGCCGACCACCGCCAGTGCCGCCTTGCCGTCATTGCAATGGTAGTAGAGCAGGTAGCAGCTCCCGGTTCCGCGATCGCCGCTCACTTCGAACAGCACATTGTTCATAACGTGGCGCACCTGCGCACCGCCCATCGATTCCTTGTAAATCGCCGTGAATTTGAGCAAGCCTTGCGCCCCCGAGTGAGTGCCGAGGAGCGGGCTCTCGAAGGTCCCGCTATCGGTGAAGCACTTCACCCATTGCTCGAAATGCCCGTAGTCGATGGTATGCGCATAGCGCGCGTAGAGGTCGCGAATCTGTTCGCGATCCTCGAATGTTCCGGTTAAGCCCATCGCTTTGTCCTCCGTGTGCGGGCACCCCTGCCCATTCGCTGTTCAGATCACGCCGTCCTCGCGCAGCCGCGCCACGTCCTCCCAACTGTAACCGAGCATGTCGGTCAGCAGCATCTCGGTGTTCTCGCCGAGTTCCGGAGCGCGTCCGCGCGGATTACCCGGCGTTTTGCTCAGGATAATGGGAACACCGACGACCTTGGTCTTGCCGATTTCCGGATGGTCGTAGTCAACGATGTACTCGTTGGCCAGCACCTGTTCGTCGTTGGGCAGATCATCGACTTTGTTGACGACCGTGTAGATGAAGTCGCCGCCGCCGTGTTTCAGAATATTCAGCCATTCCGAACGCGGCTTGGCTGCGAAGACCCGGTCGAGAATCTGGACCAGTTCGCGATGGTTCTTGCCGCGCACCTTGATGTTGTTGAAGCGCTGGTCGTCAGTCAGTTCCGCGATGCCGACGGCGTTGCAGAAATCCTTCCAGTAGCGATCGGTCTGTAGCATGCCGAGGCTGAGCCATTTGCCGTCGGCGCACTTGTAATGATTCCACAGAGGATTGTGGGCGTCTTCGCGCGTGTTGCGCGGGAACTCATGGCCCAGGATCGTGCGCATCGAGACGTTGAGTCCCTGCAGCGCGATCATCGAGCCCAAGTGCGAAGCATTGACCTCCTGGCCGACGCCGTAGCGTTCGCGTGCGACCAGCGCCGTCATCACACTGTAGGCCAGCATGATGGCGCCCATCTGGTCGGCGATGCCGCCGGTCAGGTAAATCGGGTCGTCCGTCGTCACGCTCGCGATATTCATGATTCCGGAACGCGATTGCGCAAGATAGTCGAACGACGGCTCGGCGCTGTCGGGTCCATACGGCCCATAGCCCGAGGAACTCGCGTAGATGAGACGCGGGTTGTGTTCGCTCAGTTCTTTGTAGCCGAGGCCGAGGCGGCCGGCGACGCCCTTGCGGAAGTTCTGCACGAAGACGTCACTCTTGGCCGCGAGCTTGTAGACGATCTCGCGCGCCTCCGGCTTGGCCAGGTTGAGCGTGATGCTCTGCTTGTGGCGGTTGTTCGCTTCGAAATAAAAATTGTGGTGGCCGCCTTTCGAGGTGGCGGCTGAACCGCCAATCGCGAAGATCGCGCGGCCGGGATCCCCTTTATCGCGTTCCTCGATTTTGATGACCTCAGCGCCAAGATCCGCAAGCATCGTGGTCGCTACTGGTCCCTGTTGCCAGATCGTCCAATCGATTATTCTGATGCCTTTGAGCGGTGCGTCCATGCGCCTCTATAGCACAGAATTGCCCGGATGGTTTAGTCCCGCACGCCTTTCATGAAAGACTAATTTATAGCGATTGTGGCATTGCCGCCGCGGCTTGAGTTTGCCCGTGCAAGCCTTCATCTCTATTGGTAACGCCGGATGCTCGAATACGTGCTCAACTTTTTCTATCCGCCGCGATGTGCCGCGTGCGGAGAACGCCAGCCGCCGGACGCGGACCACCGCGTTTGTGCGCGTTGTCTCGCGCGTATCGAACGGCTCGCCGATCCACTGTGCGAGGTATGTGGAATCCCGCTTTCGGGCACGGCTGCAGAGAGCTCCGGATGGTGCGTACGATGCGCCAAGTCACCGCCGCGTTTTGGCCGCGCCCGCGCGATCGCACGCTACCGACCGAGCGCCAGCGACGATTCCCAGACGGTGCCGTCGATCATTCGCCGCCATAAGTACGGCCTCGATCAGTCGCTCGGACACGCGCTTGCGGAATGCCTCGGCGAGAGCATCCCGCTCGTGGAAAACGACTACGATATAGTGATTCCCGTGCCGCTTCATCGTGGCCGCTTGCGCTGGCGCGGCTTTAACCAGGCCGCCTTGCTTGGCGCCGCGGTCGCCCGCCGAATCCGGTGCCCGCTCGACGTGGGCACGCTGGTGCGAGTGCGCGCGACCGCGCCACAGACCTCGCAAGACCATGACAAACGCCGGCTCAACGTGTGCCGCGCGTTTGCGGTAAGACGGCCCGCGCGCGTCGCCAATCGGCGTGTGTTGCTGGTCGACGACGTCATGACCACGGGTGCGACCGCCGACGAATGCGCCGGCACTTTGCTCGCCGCGGGCGCCCGCCGCGTCGACGTTTTTACGCTGGCACGAGCGCTATGAACGAGGATACGCGCAAGGTATGGGAGGATCGTTTTCGCGCCGGCGGCGCCGTTGGCGAGCCCGAACCGTCGGTGCTCGAAATGATCCCGCTTTTGCCGCGCGAAATCGCCCTCGACCTCGCCGCCGGGATGGGCCGCAACGCGATCGCGCTCGCGCGCGCGGGAATTCCGGTCGTGGCGGCGGATTTCTCGGCCGTCGCGATGCGCGCTTTGCGTGAAACCGCATTGACACAAGCCCTTCCGATCACGCCCGTGGTCGCCAACCTCGAAGCGGCCTTCCCGTTCCGTCCGCGGAGCTTCACCACCATAGTGAACGTGAATTTTCTCAGCCGCGACCTGATCCCACGCCTCAAGGATTCGCTGCGCCCGGGCGGGATGCTGCTGTTCGACACGTTCATCATCGACCAGGCCGCCAGCGGTCATCCGCGCGACCCGCGCTTTCTGCTGCAACACTACGAACTGCGCGAACTGCTGACCGGGATGGAACTGCTGCGCTACCGCGAAGGGCTGACCGTCTATCCCGATGGCAAACAATCGTGGCGCGCGGCGGCGCTGGCCCGGCGGCGGAGTTGACGCGATGGTGCGCGCACTCACCTACAAGCAGGCCGGCGTCGATATTGATCTGAAGGAGCGGCTGGTCCCGCTCTTCAAGGGCATCGCGCGCCGCACCGCCAGCGCCAGCGTGATCGGCGAAATCGGTGGCTTCGGCGCGCTGGTGAGCCTCGATGGGATGAAGCAAGCGCGCGCGCCGGTCCTCGTGGCCGGCACCGACGGCGTTGGCACCAAGCTCAAAATCGCCTTCATGACCGGGCGCCACGACACGATCGGGATCGATTGCGTAGCGATGTGCGTGAACGACATCGTGTGTTACAATGCGCGTCCGCTCTTTTTCCTGGACTACATCGGCTGCGGCAAGCTCGAACAGCGCGTCGTGATCGCGATCGTCAAAGGAATTGCGCGCGGATGCGCGGGGGCCGGCCTCAGCCTGGTGGGCGGCGAGACGGCGCAGATGCCCGGTTTCTACAAACCCGGCGAATACGACCTGGCCGGGTTCGCCGTGGGCGTCGCCGATCGTGCGAAGATACCGCGGCCCGATAGGATGCGCGCGGGTAACGTGCTGGTCGGTCTCGCCTCCAACGGGCTTCATTCCAACGGCTTCTCGCTGGCGCGCAAGGTCCTGCTCGAACGCGCGCGGATGAAGCTTCACACACACGTTGCGGAACTGGGAGGGAC
>JBOHWJ010000078.1:0-9110 GCA_050736495.1 Binataceae bacterium (SeqCode)
GCGCAATATAACCCGAGCCGCCGCCGGGAAGTGGAAAAGGCCCTTGCGGGTAACTAGTCGACTGCGGATATGGGTTCTTTTGAGGCGGATTTTTGGAGGTTGCCCAGGCGCCTCGTGCGGCACCGCACATGTGCATACAACCGATCTTGGCGCTATGCCGCTCGCGCAGCGGTAACCCGCTAAGGTCGGATGAACATCCCTTGTAGATGCCGGTCCATATCTTGGTCTCCCAGCGCGGCGGGGGAGGGGCTTGCGGCACCCCCGCACACCAATTCGGATTTGCCGGCGAAGACGAACCCCGGGGCGTGGGTTGCTCTGTGGGTGTTGCCTGTTGCGCTTCAGCCGAACCGGGCGAAGTCAGCAATGCGACCAAAAAGAGTAACGACAGCGCATAACGAATGAGAGGATAAATTTGCCTTCTCGACATAGCCTCCTCCCTCTGCGGCAATGCCAGACTAAAAATCACGCTACGTATTGGCGAGAGGTACTCCGGATCGACGCGGAACATCAAGCGGCGACGGCGCCAAGCATCTTGGATAGGCTCATCGTCCATTCCCTGCTGGCGAATTTGCCGTCGACGCGAAAGCCCGCAGCCAACGGATGGTTTGGCCCAACCGGCGCCGCAGTCTAACCTTTGCGCCCATGGATGCGGCAGATCGAATCGTCCGGCTGAGCCCGGCGACAGGCCGCGCGCAGCGGAATCGACGCTGGCGCGGCGACCGCGCGGGCGTGGGCAGCCTCTTTGTTTACCTTGCGCTCGCGATAATCTTCTTTGCGCGCGGGGTTGTCGGCGACCCATCACAGATTTACATCGGCCGGAGCGCCGATCCCGGTGTGTATATGTGGCTGCTGGTGTGGTGGCCGCACGCCATCGCGCATCACCTGAACCCTTTCATCACACACGCAGTGTGGGCGCCGGCGGGCTTCAACCTGGCATGGACCACCGGGATACCGCTGGCTAGTCTCGCGGCCGCGCCGCTGACGGCGTTCTTCGGCCCGGTCGTCGCCTACAACGCGCTTTGCATCCTGTGCCCGGCGCTGGCCGGATGGATGGCGTTTCTTCTGTGTCGCGAGTTATGCGGGCGCTACTGGCCGGCGCTCGCGGGCGGCTACATTTTCGGGTTTTCGGCTTACATGCTGGCCGAGATTCGTGCGCATCTGCTGCTGCTACTGGTCTTCCCGATAGCGCTCGGCGCCTACCTGGTGGCGCTGCGCATGCACGGAAAAATTGGCGTTCGCGCGTTTGTCGCGCTGATTGCGGCGGCACTGCTGGCGCAGTTTCTCTTCAGCCTCGAATTGTTCGCGACGCTGACGATGTTTGGCGCGATCGCGTTCGCGCTCGGGTACGCATGCTCGGCGGAAGAGGCGCGCGCACGGATGCGGCGGCTAATCATTCCACTTATATGCAGTTACGCGATCGTCGTAGTATTGACGATTCCCTATCTGTACTATTTTTTTCAGCCGGGATTCCCCCGCGTGCCGGTCAATTCGCCCAAGGCGTATTCGTCGGATCTGGTCAATTTCTTTATTCCAAGCGTCGTCAACCAAATCGGGAAATTCGAATTTCTCAAAACGATATCGCGCAACTTTCCGGGCAAATTGATCGAGACCAACGGCTATATTGGCCTGCCGCTGATGCTGACCGCGGCGGCGTTCCTTTATCCGCGCCGGCGCACCGCGTTCGGCCGGGCGCTTGGCCTCTTCCTGCTAGTCGTGCTGACGGCGACGCTTGGGCCGCGGCTTCATTTCGCCGGCCTGACGCTGTTCGGGCTGCCATGGAAAATCGCGGGGCATATTCCGCTGATCGACAACGCGCTGCCGGCCCGCTTCATGGTCTTCATCTTTCTCGCGCTGGCCGTGATCGTGGCGCTCTGGCTTGCCGACGCCGGCGTGGCCGGCTGGATCAAAATCGCCGCGCTGATATTGATCGGCGCTTCGGTGTTTCCCAACGTCTCCGCGGCATTCTGGATCCGCCCCGCTGACATGCCGGCGTTCTTTCGCGACGGCCTTTACCGCAAATACCTCAGTCCGGGTGAAAACGTAATAGTCATTCCATACGGCGCGAGCGGAAACAGTATGCTGTGGCAAGCCGAAACTCGAATGTACTTCCGCATGGCGGGCGGATGGACGAGTATCATGCCGCGCGAGTTTGAAAGCTGGCCAATCGTAAACGCGCTATGGACGGGAAGCCGCATCCCCGACGCGGATGCGCAACTCGAGGCGTTCATGGCGGCGCACGACGTGAGCGCGGTGCTGGTCGACGAGGGGCGGCGAGAATTCTGGGCGCCGATACTCGCCGCGCTGGATTCCGCGCCTGTCGAAGCCGGCGGAATGACCATCTATCGCGCGCGGCCGGCACGGCTTGCGCCATATCGGAACGCCACTGCGCTCGAGATGGAACGGATCAATAGTGGCGCGCGCTTCGAGACGCTGCTGGCGGCGGCGCAAAAATATCTCGCGGCCGGGGGCGATGTCCAAAAACTCAGCCCGCTCAGGGCCGAGAAACTCGGCCTGCTGCCGTTTGGGTGGACCGACGACGCGGGAGTGCGCACACATAACGGACTTTGGCTAGGCCCGTGGAAAGACGGGCAAATCGGCGTCGGTGTGAACGGATCGTACGAGGCGCTGCGGCCACTCATCGCCAGGTATCGGCCGTTCGCGGCGCAGGTTTATTTTCCCTTCCCGCATCCACTGGAAGGAGCGCCGCACGGGGACACCTTCATGCGAATGCTGGTGATCACGTTCGATCGCGCCGCACTCGCGCGCGCGGCCGCCGTTCAACGGCAATAAGCACGCGGTCGAGACCTGGCACTGGCCTGCCGGTGTCGTCTGGAGGTGCTGCCGTATGCCGTAGACATGCGCGGCCAGCCATGAAGCGAAGTACAGGCGCACTAATCCTGTGAGAAGATTCGCTGCGCTCCGGACAGATTGGATGCGGGCAGCAAAGTCCATCCCGCCGGGCGCGTCGGCAGATGGCTGGTCGCACCCCCCCATGCCTAACGGCACCAGCGGCACATCGCCAGCCGCATATTGTCCCGCAATAACTCCGCGTTAGGAACGGGCGTCAAGCGGCGGTCAGCGCCGACTCTGAATCGGCCGACTTGCGGACGAGTTGCGCAGCCTCGCCTCCGCGGCGTGAGCGACAACCCGCCTGTCGCATCAGCGCCACACGGGCTAGAATTGCGGCGTTGGGTAACGTCGCGTGAAAGACAAGTCCTCCCGCCTGCGGATAGTTGTTACCGGCCTTGCCGCAACCTACCCGCTGGGTGGCGTCTTCTGGGACTACCTTCAATACGCCGCGGGCTTTTTGAGCCTCGGGCACGACGTGCTCTATCTCGAGGATAGCGGCAAATGGTGCTACGACCCTGTAGCCCAGACCTTCGTCGAGAACGGCGGCCGCAACGCCGCATATCTTGCGCGCGAAATTGTCAAGTTTGATAGCCATCTTGGCGCTGGCTGGTATTTCCGCGATCCCGCCGGCAACGACTACGGACGCAGCTTCGCCGCCGCCGCGGAGTTTTGCCGCACGGCTGACCTGCTCGTCGATGTCTCCGCCTCGTGCCGGATGTGCGACGAATATCTGCAAGCTTCGCGGATCGTCTTTATCGACAGTGATCCGATGTACACGCAGGCCTGCGTTTCCGCCTGCCTTGCCGGCACCGCCAGCACTGAAGATCGCGCGAGCTTCGAGAAATTGAACCTGCACCAGGTATTCTTCACCTTTGGCGAGAACGTCGGCGCGCCCGAATGCCGTGTCCCGTGCGGACCCTTCGCATGGATTCCGACGCGCCAGCCAATCGCGCTAAGCCATTTCGACGCGCCGTCCGTGCGGAGGCCGGTTTCCGCGCGCCGGCGCGTGTTGACCACGGTAATGTCATGGGAGCCAGCGGAAAAAGGACCGACCGTCGATGGCGTCGCATACGGCGGCAAAAGCGCCGAGTTCGAGCGCTTCGCCGGCCTGGCGGAACTGGCGATGGCGCCGGTGGAGATCGCGATGAGCGGTAGGGCGCCGCTCGAACGGCTGCGCGCGTTGCGGTGGCTTATACGCGACGCCTACGAGATATCGCGCGATCCCTGGATGTACCGCGACTACCTGGCCAATTCGCTGGGCGAATGGAGTGTCGCCAAAAACGCTTACGTGCGCAGCCGCAGCGGCTGGTTTTCATGCCGCAGCGCATGCTATCTGTCGCTCGGCGTGCCGACCATCGTGCAGGATACCGGCTTCGGTTGCAGCTTGCCGCACGGCGAGGGAATCCTCGCCTTCTCCACCCTCGGCGAGGCGCGGGACGCGATAGCGTCCGTCGCCAGGGATCCCGGGCGTCATGCGCGTGCAGCGCTGGAAATCGCCCGCGAATACTTCGACGCGCGCCGAGTCCTGACACGGTTGATTGAACGAGCCATGTGAGGCAACGTCTCAACAGCCTTAGCATGCTGGCATCGCGCTAAAGATTCGCAAATGCACCCAACTCCGCTCCAGACGTTGATCGGGCTTGGGTCCATCGGACTCGACACCCGACTGATCGTCGAAGCGATCATCGCCGGCATAATCGCGTTCGCGGCATTCGCGGTCCGTGGGCGCTTGCGCATCATCCGCCCCTCCGGCCTGGTGTTGTGCGCTCTCGGATTCGTCATCGATATGTTTGCCACGCCGCGCGAGGCGAGCGTGATTGGCGTTTCGCAATGGGCCAGCGGCATCGGGCTGGTCTTCGTCGTATGTGGCCTGCTGCTGGTAATCGTTGACGCCGGCGATGCCGCCGCCCATCGCACGCAATCCCATTCTTCGACCATCTTCAAGGATCTGCTCAAGGTTCTGCTGTGCCTGGTGGTGGTGCTGGCGGTGTTGCGGGCGGATTTCCAAATCGACGTAACCGCGCTCATCGCGATTCCCGCGGTCGCTTCGGTCGTGCTCGGGTTCGCCTTGCAGGAAACCCTCGGCAACATCTTCAGCGGCCTCACGCTGCAACTCGGAAAACCATTCGCGCCGGGCGACTGGGTGCGTTCGGGAACTCACGTCGGGCTGGTGCAAGGCATCGGCTGGCGTTCGACCGCGATGGTGACGCGCGCCAACGAGAAGCTCGAGATACCCAACGCGATGATCGCCAAGGACGTGCTCATCAACTATTCCAACGGCGTCGTCGCAGACGAAATGTGTATCGGACTCAGCTACGAGGCGCCGCCCAACTATGTACGCGAGGTGGTTGGCGACGCCTTGCGCAGCGTTTCGGGCGTGTTGCAAAATCCGCCGCCTGAAGTTTTCACCTGGGAATACACTGACTTCGCCGTCCGCTACCGCATCAGATACTGGATGAGCGATTACGCCAATGTCGAACGCGTCAAGGATACCGTCGCCACCGGCCTCTGGTACGCGCTCAAGCGCAAGGCCATAGAAATTCCATACCCGATACGCACGCTCAGAATGGAGTCCGTGCAAGCGATCAATGCCGGCGAGGCCTTCGATCGCGAGATCGTGGAGGAGTTGCGCGGGGTCGACTTTCTGCGCGGGCTCAACGACGAGGAATTGCACCTGCTGGTGCCGGGGGTGACCGTGCAGAAGTTCGGCGCCGGCGAAGTGATTGTGCGTGAAGGTGACCAGGGCAATTCGCTGTTCATCATTCGCGCCGGCCGGGTCGAGGTGGTCGCCAACGGGCCCGGCGGCAAGCAGGTTCACATCCGCGACCTCGCACGGCCGGCATTTTTCGGCGAGATCGCGGTGATGACGGGCGAACCGCGCAACGCCACCATCCGCGCCCGCACCGACGCCGAGTTGCTCGAACTCAATCGCGACGGCTTCATCGAATTATTCAAGAACCATCCCGAAACCGCCGCCCAGATGGGCGAGGTGATAGCGCTGCGCATGGGCGAGACGCGCGATCTTCTGGCGGCGGCGCCCCATAGCGACGGCTCCCCCACCCGCACCAACTGGTTGCTCGGCAAGATGCGCTCGGTGTTCAATATCGCCCAACTGCGCTGACCGACTATCATGCTGAACAGAGCCCGCGCACAGGCGGCTGATATTGACGCAATTCAAAGTACGCGCGGCAGAGGTTATTTTGTCGATGGAAACCCCGTCAGGCTAACAGGCGTTTTATCCTGATGGCCACGCTTACACTAATCACCGGCGGCGCGCGCAGCGGCAAAAGCTCGCACGCGCTGGCGATCGCCGCCGCCTACCCCGCCTCCGCGCGCCGCTGTTTTATCGCAACCGCCGAGGACCTCGACGACGAGATGCGCGAGCGCATCACTCGCCATCGCGCCGCCCGGCCGGCCGAATTCACCACCGTCGAGGAACCGCTGGCGTTGTGTGACGCGCTCGGCGCGCTCAACGGGCACGCCGATATCGTCGTCCTCGATTGCCTGACGCTGTGGATTTCGAACCTGCTCGGACGCGGACGCGAGGATGACGCGATCATGGCGCAAGCCGAACGGCTCGCGATCGCGCTCACAGGCGCGCTCTTTGCCACGGTCGTGGTCAGCGGCGAAGTCGGATGGGGTATCGTGCCGGAGAATCCGCTCGCGCGCCGTTTTCGCGATCTGCTCGGCTGGACCAATCAGAAGGTCGCGCGGGTGGCCGATGAAGTCATCCTGATGGCGGCCGGATATCCACTGCGCGTGAAGTAGCCGCGCGTGCTACACGGACATCGCGATCATTACGGCGGTTTCGACCAGTTCGCCGGCCGCGCCAATCAGATCGCCGGTCACCCCGCCCAGCCAGCGCCGGTAAGACGCGCGCAACAGCAACACCAACACCACCGCGACCACGTAGGCGCGTAACGTGCGCACGAACAGTACCGGCAGCGCCGCCACCACCACGGTCACCGAGACCATCATCAGATTGCGTCCACCCTGACGTTCGAGCAGCGAAGTCCCGGCGCCCTCCTTGCGCAGGTAATCGAGCCGGTCACTGACCGCCACCATCGCCCAGCGCGCCAGCCCGGGCGCCAGCCACAGTGTCGCGTAACGCAGCGCGCCCCCGATGGAGGCCAGCGCCACCAGCTTCAGCACCAGCACGAAGAAGAGCGCGATTGCGCCGAAACTCCCAATCTGGCTGTCGCGCATAATTTCCAGGGCGCGCGCGCGATTACGGCCGGCGCCGAGCGCATCCGCGCTGTCGGCCAATCCGTCCAGATGAACCGCACCGGTAACGATCGCGAGCGACATCACGATCAGCACCGAGCGCAGCGCATGGCCAATGACGAAACTCAGCAGCAGATCCTCGACGCAGAGCACGGCACCAATCAGAAAGCCGACCAGCGCGAACCATCCGAACGATCCCGCAACCGTCTCCAGTGGCGCCACGCCCGCCGGGCTTACCGGAATTATAGTGAGAAAGCCGAGCGCGAGGCGGAATTCCTCGGCCAATCGCGCGGCGCCGCGCGGCAGGCGATGGCCGGAGGCGTTCGGCGCCGGCACGCTCATTCGGTTTTGCCAGAAACGCTGGCGCTTTCGAAAGTCGCCATCTCGTGGTAAAGCGCCAGCGCAGCCTGGATGACGTTCATCGCCAGCGCCGCGCCCGTCCCTTCACCCAGGCGCATATCGAGGTCGAGCAGCGGGCGTGCGCCGAGCACATCGAGCGCAAGCCCGTGACCGCCTTCGGCCGAGCGATGGCTGAAGAACAGATGCTCGCGTACGCCCGGATGAATCTTTTCGGCGGTTGCCGCCGCTGCCGTCGCGATAAATCCGTCGACCACCACCGGGGCATGCGCAGCCGCGCCGCCGAGGCACACGCCCGCCATCGCGGCGATTTCAAAACCGCCAAGCGCCGCGAGTGTCGCCATCGCGTCGCTTAGCGCCGCGCGATGGAACCTGAGGCCGCTTTCGATAACCTCCACCTTGCGCCGAAGCCCGGCATCATCGAGACCGGTCCCGCGACCGGCAATCCGGACCGGTTCGATTCCGGTGAACGCGGCGAGGAGCGCGGCAGCGGGCGTGCTGTTGGCGATGCCCATTTCGCCGATGCCAATCAATGTCGCGCCGCTGGTGGCCGCCGCGTACGCGGTTTCGATTCCGGTCTCCAAAGCCTGGCGGGCCTGCGCCGCAGACATCGCCGGCCCTTCAAGGAAATTGCGCGTGCCCGCGCCGACGCGGCGATAACGCACACCGGGCAGCGGATTCGCACTGGTATCGGCCTCGACGCCAACGTCAGTGACCTGCAACTCGAAGCCGAAGCGGCGCGTGAGCACACTGATAGCGGCGCCACCCGCGGCGATATTGCGCAACATCTCGGCGGTCACCGCCTTTGGATATGCGCTCACGCCGGCTTCCGCAACGCCATGGTCGCCAACGAAAACGGCGATTACGCCGCGACCAGCCACAGCCGCCGGATCACGGCGGATAGCGGCGTAACGGCGAATGATTTCCTCCAGATAGCCGAGACTTCCCAGCGGCTTGGTGAGTGTGTCGAGCCGCGCCGAAGCGGCCTCGGCGGCGGCTGCTTCGGGCGATGTAATCGCGGCGCGGGTAGCTTCGAGCAGGCTCATCGCGCACCGGCTCCGCAGTACGCTTCGATTGCGCTGGCCAGCCGTTCATGTTCCCGCCGTGTGCGCAGCCCGATTCGGTACATCCCCCGCGTGCATCCGGGCAGGCCCCGCAGGTCGCGCACGGCAATCTTGCGGCTCATCATGAAACCGGCGAATCCGGATCCGCTATTTTCGCGCGTCTCATCCACTTCGAGCATCAGGAAGTTGGCAGCCGAGGGAAAAACGTGCAAGCCCGCGAGGCCGCCGAGCCGCGCCATCAGCCACGCGCGCTCCGCCGCGACGAATTCGCACGTGCGCCGGATGAAATCGCCGGCGCCGTCAAGGCATGCCAGCGCGACCCGCTCCGCCACGACATTGACCGACCACGGTTCCAGCCGTTCACGCAGATGGCCGGCGAAATCTTCGGCCGCCACCACGAATCCGAGCCTGAGGCCCGGAATCGCGAAAATTTTGGTGAGCGAACGGACCACCACCAGTTCGGGTGAGAGCCGCAAAAGATGCGCGGCCGATTCACCGCCATCGACGAAGTCGATGAAGGCCTCGTCAAAAACGCAGCCGGCGCGAAAGCGGTGGCACTCGCGCACAATCGCGGCGGCTTCGTCGAGCACGAGCGCCGAGCCGGTTGGACTGTTA
>JBOHWJ010000079.1:0-6396 GCA_050736495.1 Binataceae bacterium (SeqCode)
TCCGGGTCCACCAGCACCCCACGCCCACTCCAATTAGCTGCGCGCAGAATCGCTACCTCGCTACCTATGCAGCGCGACCGTGGCTCAACACGGGTGAAGAAATGTCCCGAGCACGCCACGTCAATAAGCTTCATCCTTGGCGAACGGGCCGCCATTCGACACTTGGCCGCGGCGTGATGTGAAGCAATTGGCTCGGTTCCAGCACGGGCGGTTCGACTCGAACTCCGAGGGCTCGGGATTATCCGCATTTCGGTTGCCATGCTCCGTTGCAAGCGGCCGCATGCCAGCGATGATGCTCCGGCCGCTCCCCTCACCGCGTAGCAAAAAATCAGGCAAGGATGACATGAAGTCCTCAGCCAATATTTATTCATAACGTTGCACATCGCCATTGTGATCGGACGCCAAGTAGTTGGCGTTCAATTGCGTTTGGATATCGAGGTCGCTTTGGGTGTTTGCGGTATCTGCCATTTAGCGTCTCCTGTTGGAATTCATAACCCACCGCTAAATGTATGGGCACTTTCGAGACAAATAGTTCGTCTCGCGAGTAGGCAGTGTCTGCGAGTTGGTGGAAAAAGCGTAAAGCGTCATGATCCGACGAGTTAAGGCCAACTCGCGCCCGCTTGGAGGCAGGTGCCGAAGGATGGACGCTATGGAGAGCGATAGCAGGAGTTTGAGGCAGAGAGACGGAACGCTCAAGGAGCTGATGCGAGAGCGGATTCGGGCTACGATCGAGACGCTGATCGATTAAGAATTGGAGGCGGCGCCGGGCGCAGGCCGCTCGCAACGGGGGTCGGCTCGATTCGCGCCGGCTACCGACATGGCAAGCGCGAGCGCACGCTGACGACGAGTCTGGGCGCGACGACGATCGACCTGCCGCAGGCCCGCATCGAGAGTGCGGGCGGAGGGCGCAGCGAGTGGCACAGCCGGATGATCCCGCGCTACCAGCGGCGCACCGAGCGGGTCGATGAGGCGATCTTGGGGATGTACCTGAGCGGCACCAACACCCGCCGCTTGCGCGGCGCGCTGGCGCCGATCGCCGAATGATTTTACGGCGACAGCCGCCAAACGATGGAGAAGACACGGATCGCCTTTAGTCGCAAGTGGAAGCTGCGCTCTCAGCCGGTCAGCGCCGACTTCGATGAGGCCGGCGACGAGCTCTTCGCCTTTACTGGATTCCCGACTTCGCAGTGGAAGGCACTGCGCACCACCAATGCACTGGAACGAATTAACGAGGAGTTCCGCCGTCGCACCAAGACTCAATCCTCGCTGCCGAGTGAGGACGCGGCCCTCTTGCTGTTCTTCGGACTCCTGCGCAGCCGTCAGGTGACGCTGCGCCGCCTCGTCGGCTGGCAACACCTCAATAGCCTTAGCCTTAAGTCGCAAGCGGCGGCATAGCAACTGGATACTCAACTGCATAGGTGATGCCATTAAGGACTGGAATCGCGTGGCCATCGCGTTTAGGTCAATTGCGGCAGAGTATCAACCCGCAGCTCATGAGATAGGAGCAAGCTAGCGATGAAGAAAATTCTGCTCATATTGTTCCTCGTGTGCAGCCTGTTCCTCGTGTGCAGCCTGTTCCTCGTGTGCAGCCCGCTGATTGCACAGGATGCAAGGGTCACTTCGCTGATGTTAAAACCGTTGCCAGATATTCCGGGTAAAGAACTTCTGATGATAACGGTCGAATATCCTCCAGGTGGCTATGACCCGGTCCACCGCCACAACGCGCACGCCTTCATCTATGTGCTGGAAGGCAGCATTGTCATGGGAGTGAATGGCGAAAAGCCCATCACCCTCACCGCCGGGCAGACGTTCTACGAAGGCCCGAATGACATTCACACCGTTGGTCGCAACGCGAGCAACACGATGCCAGCCAAGTTCCTGGTATTCTTGCTCAAAGACAAAGACGCACCTGTTCTGATTCCGGTGAAGTAGCTTCGGCACCTAAATCGGTAACCACAATTCGAGATGTAAGTCGCTCATCTCCGAGAAATCCTCGGACTCAACGTGCTCGATTCCTGGCATCACGGAGGACAGGCATGAAAATCGTAGTTATTGGCGGAACCGGTCTCATTGGATCAAAAGTGGTGAGCAAGCTCACCGCGCAAGGCCACGAGGCCGTGGCGGCCGCACCCAGCACAGGCGTGAACACGCTCACCGGTCAAGGACTTGCCGAAGTGTTGAAGGGTGCCCAGGTAATCATCGATGTATCGAACTCACCCTCTTACGAAGAGCGGCCGGTGATGGACTTCTTCACGACCTCAACCAACAATCTTCTCAAATATGGAGTTGCTGCCGGTGTGGGACACCTCGCTGCGCTGTCGGTAGTCGGTACCGACCGCCTCTCCGAGAGTCCATACTTCCGAGCCAAGATTGCTCAAGAAAAGCTCATCAAGGAATCAAGCCAGCCATACTCCATCATTCACGCCCCGCAGTTCTTCGAGTTCGTCAAGAGCATCGCTGACTTCTCGACCCAGGGAAATCAGGTCCATCTTGCACCGGTACTCATCCAGCCTATGGCCTCCGACGATGTCGCCAAGGCGGTCGCCAGAGTCTCAGTCGGAACGCCGGTGAACGGCATAGTTGAGGTTGCCGGCCCGGAGAAGTTCCGTCTCGATGAACTCGTCCGCCGTTGCCTCAGCGCAGTCGGTGACTCGCGTGAGGTTGTCGCCGATCCGAAAGCGCTTTATTCCGGCGCGCGTTTGAGTGAGCGGACGCTTGTTCCTGAAGACGACGCGAAGCTCGGAGAGATCCGATTCGAAGGCTGGCTAGCTCAAGCGAGTTTAAAGAAGTAAGTCGTCTGTGTATGCGGAGCAGCACCAAGGCTCAATCCTCGCTGCCGAGTGAGGACGCGGGCCTCTTGCTGCTCTTCGGACTCCTGCGCAGCGGTCACGCGATGGCAAGACCTCGATAGCCTTAAGTCGCAAGCGGCGGTGTGGCAACTGGATACTCAACTGCTCAACTCGCTGCATAGTGATGCCAACTATTATTCCACCACTTGACCGACACCACCCCGATCCTCGGGCGCAAAACGCCAAACAAAGGCCGTGTAAATGAGACCCTGAAGAGGTAAAAGCACGATTGTGCCTAACCACAGATTGTAAAAATGATCGCAAATGTCAGACTAGGCATTGCGGCCCCAAGCGCGGAGGCCAAAGGAATGAACGCGCCCGCAATGAGCGTGCTGGTGGTCGAAAGTTCGAAAACGCCGATGAGGTCGCTCGCCGCCCGCACGCCGAAGATCACGCTGAGCCAGCTCATGATCGGGCTGTGGTCGATAAGCGGCGCATTACCGAGGGCCTCGTAGCTGGTGAATTTCATTTCCTCCGAACCACAGAAATATGATCTCGAGCGCCCAGCGGATAAGGGCCAACGATCGACGCGAACCAGTGGACTTTTCGGCCATGCTTAGAGATGAAAACGGAGAGGTTTTATCCAAGCGCCGGGATGCTTTCGCGACAGTCATGTGCGTTTTCGTGCAATTTTCCCCAGACGGTTGATATTGTTCATTTCAAACATATGATTTTTCGTCTTTGCTCCTCCAGAACGCTGGAGACTCCGACCGGCATCAAGCAGATGCCCCTGAATCCGTTCGCCCGATTGACTTACAGCTTCGTCTGCACCGGAAGAACCCTGGCGAGGAATTGCCGAATCGAGATCGCGATCTCATCGACGTGCGTTTCCAGTGCGAAATGACCGGTTTCGAAAAAATGTACCTCGGCTTTCGGATTGTCGCGCGCAAAGGCTTCGGCGCCCACCGGCAGAAAGAACGGATCATTTTTGCCCCACACCGCGAGTAAAGGCGGGCGTCTCGTCGCGAAGTACTGCTGGAACTTGGGATATAAAGCCACGTTGCTCGCGTAATCGAGAAACAAATCGAGTTGAATTTCGTCGTTGCCAGGCCTCGCGAGCAACGTGGAGTCGAGAGTGTATGACTCCGGCGCGACCAGCGCCTCATCCGGCACGCCGTGAACGTACTGCCACTTCGTAGCCTCGGGGGTCAGGAACGCCCGGATAGCGCCGCGGTTGGCGGCGTTCGGTTCTTGCCAATATTTCTGGATCGGATTCCAGCCGGTGCTCAGCCCTTCTTCGTAAGCGTTGCCATTCTGCGAGATGAGCGCGGTGACGCGCTCGGGGCGCGCGAGCGCGAGCCGGAAGCCGACCGGCGCCCCGTAATCGAAAACGTATAGAGAGTAACTATTAAGTCCGATCACGTCGGTGAATTCTTCCATGACCTTGGCCAGATGTTCGAAAGTATATTTGAATTTCGCGCGGTCAGGCGCATCGGAGAAGCCGAAGCCAGGAAGATCCGGCGCAAGTATATGAAAGCTATCGGCCAACAACGGGATCAGATGGCGAAACATGTGCGACGAAGTCGGAAAGCCATGTAGGAGCAAAAGGGCGGGCTGTTCGGGCGAACCGGCTTCCCGGTAAAACAACTGATGACCGTCAATGGCGACAGTGCGATAACGAACCATCATTCAAAGCTCCTCGTCGGATTTTGGCGCTTGATTCTTCTTTTGATGCGATGAACGCGCTGAAATTTTAGCCCAGTCCAGGCAGCGGAAGCGAATAGACGAATCGCTACGATCTGCCGTGTATCGTATATCCGCAGCCGTGAGGCTCAGGGCCAATCAGATCGTCGCCGTCGATACAGCCGCAACGAAAACAACTGCTCGATGACTCCTCTTCAGTAGCTTCTCCGATTACGTGCGGCCTCAGCAGCTCTTGCGGAAATCCTGAACAATCCGTGAGTTCCGCGCCCTGTGCTCGTAACTCGCGCAGGCATTCGAGGCCGCTGCGATCGGCGAACGAAACCCCCGCGAGACTTAACTCAAACGATTGGCCGGACTCGAGATACTCGACACAAGCGGCGTGAAGCTGGTCCGCGGTTGTCTCTACGATTCGCCCTTCGACACGCATCCGAAGGGACTGAGCGCCTTTGGAAATTGTGATGCGAAGCATGGTCTCGATGCATTGAGCAAGCCCTATGCCCGATTCGCAAACCTTTCTAATGTGTCGGAAACCAATCTAAATGAAGGCCGTTCACGCTGGCCTGTTGGGCAAGCTCGCGGCACTCGCGACAATTCGTGGCGGGCCCGCGAACAGCCGAGATCATGCCCACGGGATTTCGCGGAAGTGAAAGAGGAGAGCGCGCGTCGGTGCCAGGCGCCTTTGTTGCCGCGGCTGATGCCGAACTTTTTCATGCGGCTGCGCAAAGTGCTCGGCTTTAAATCCAGAAAAAGCGCGGCGCCGTTGGGCCCGTCGATACGCTTGAGCTCCGCAACAATATGATTGCGTTCGTCAGGAATCGATCCAAGGTTCCCTCGATAACATCAGCTCGCGAGCATTGAAACACCGTCTCAGCAGCGCCGTTGAGCAACTACGATTCGTAGTGGTCGATCAAAAGTGACAAGCGCGTCCATCGCCGCATCGATCACTCGTGAGAGCCGCTCTTCGCTTCTTTGCACGGCCGCCGGCTTCGAGCCGTTCAATTTCCGCCCGCGCCCGCGCGGCGAAAATGCGCATGATGGCGACCCCGCGCGGACCATCCGCCATCGGCTTGTCGTCGAAAATCGCGAGATGGCCGACGCAATTTCCGGCCGAGTTGGACAATGGAACTCCCGTGTAGCTGACTACTCCCCACTGTGCCAGTAACTCGTCGTCAGGGGAGAGCTGTTGCAGCCTGTCCGGGTGAAAGGCGGTCTCGCCTTTCAAAACCGCTTCACAGGGAGTGCCGACAAACGGAATCTCGAAATTCGCCATAAAGGATCCGCCCCATAGGCTAATTGCGCGGCACGACCTTGGCCCGGCGCCGCCCGCGGAGGTTGCGCGGCCCGATCAGGTCAACTCAGGAAGGCGGTACACCCGCGCGGCGGTCTCGCTGAAGAGTGCGGACTTCTCTTCGGCGGAGGCGCCGGCCGCGAGGCGCTTGCAGGCGTTCCACAAGACCGCGTAACTGCACCAGCGCTTTTGTACCGGGAAGTTGCTCTCGAACATGCACCGGCGCGCGCCAAATTGCTCGACGCAAACCTCAACGAAGGGTTGCCACGCACTGGCGATCTCCCGCGAGGACAGTGGCGGGGCGTCCGGCCCCCGCCCTGTGCCGGAGCGCCGTACCGGAAGCGCCCCCAGCTTCACGTGAACATTGTCGTGACGCGCAAGCGCCGTCATACCCGCGCGCCACTGAGCGAAGACTTCCTCCGCGCGACCCGCGTTCGGGCCACCGAGGATCGGACTGCCGAAATGGTTCAGAACGATCCGTGTACCAGGGAAAGCCTCCGCCAGGGCGGCGACTTCGCCTAACTGCGGATGGTAAACCCAGGCATCGAAGGCGAGGCTGAAGCGAGAGAGGAATTGAAATCCGTCACGGAATTGCGTCTCCGCGAGCATCTGTGG
>JBOHWJ010000080.1:0-6532 GCA_050736495.1 Binataceae bacterium (SeqCode)
GTTGACGGCGGGCTGACCGCCGGACCGCGCACTGGCGCGACTCCGTTCGGAGATTATCTCAAACAGTTGCGCGACCTCGGCTATTGATTGGCGTCCGGGCATCGTGTGTCCCACGGCGCCGAAGTTCGACGCGGGAAGCGAGACAAGGGCATCATGGAGTCATCACACTTTTCAGAAAACGGTGCGCCGTTGTCCCTGGGAGAAATCGGAGACCTTTTGCCGTGAGCAGCGCCATGGACGGGGCGCATTCTTATGCCGGGCGCCGGTGAGTTTCGGCCGCGCCGGATCTCTGTGTGCCATTGCTCGCGCAAAGCTGCTTCGCCGCCTACATCCAGGCATTCAACGCATGGCCGCAAGGGCTCTATACGCACGCGCAACGCGAGGCTCGCCAGCTAGCCGCGACCGCGCCTCATATCCGCTGCGTCATCGCACGCTGACGCGATGCGGCGGACGGCGGATCATCGTGTTAGCCGCCAATGATTGATGGGTTTGCACCACAGCGCGCTGGCGACCCTCGGCACAGCCGCCGCCGACCGGAACAATGAGGCAAACGCCATGAGAGCGCGAACCGGCGAACAATTTCTGACGGATCTGAAGAACGAGCGCGGGATCTGGGTCGGCCACGAGCGCGTGCGCGGCGTCGTCGACCATCCGGCGTTCGCGGGCGCCGCGCGGACATTGGCCAGCGTTTTCGACTTACAGCACGCGGCCGCCGGCGTGTGTCTGATGCCCGACCCCGAGACCAGCGAGCCAATCAATATCAGCCACATGATTCCGCACTCGCGCGCCGACCTCGAACGCCGTCACGCCTGCCCCGAGCGCATCGCGGAGTTCACGGTCGGGCTGATGGGACGCACGCCCAACTACATGAACGTCACCTTCGCCGGGCTGGCCGGGCGCGCCGATCAATGGTCGGTAGGCGGCAATGAAATCGGTGCGGCAAATCTGGTCGCCTATCAGAAATTCCTCGCGCGCAAGGACATTTCGCTTACCCACACGATCGTTCATCCGACCATCGACAAATCGCTCGGCGACGCGGTTGGACCGGACAACGACGTGCCCTTGCACAAGATTGCCGCGCGATCTCCTGTTCGTCGACGCCAGGCTGGCGGCCTACAACAACATGGCGTTGAACGCGAGTTGGTGGGCCAACATCATGCGGCAAACCATGATCCGCGCGCAGACCAAACTTGAATTTGCCTATGGCCTGGCGGCGCGGATGGCCGAGGTTATCAATGACGTCTCTCCGCGCACCAATCAGATGCTGGGCGAGATCTGGAGTTATGCCGAACTGACCCGCGCCGCGGTGAGCTCGTCGGAGTCCGAGTCCTACGAATGGGGCAATGGCGTATGGCTGCCCGCGTATGGACCGCTCAAGGCCTTGCGCGCCTCGCTGCCGGTATGGTTTCCGCGTGTCAACGAGATCATCCGGCTGATCGGATCGCATAATCTGTTGCCGACGCCCACCCGCGCGCAACTTGACGATCCGCAACTGCGTCCGCTCATCGATCACTATCTGCGCGGCGCTCAAGGCGTCAGCGCCGAGGAGCGTGCCCGCGTCTTCCGGCTGGCGTGGGATTTCGCGGGGAGCGCGCTTGGCGGCCGCAATGAGCAGTACGAGCCTTTCTACCTGGCGTCTTCGTCGTGCAACCACATGCACGGCCGCTGCGAGGGAGGACAGACTCATGAGTGTATTGACTGGTGAACGTGACGAATGGCGGCGCATCCTGCATGAAGGGCAGCCGAAATGGGCGCGTCCGGAAGGTGACAGCCTGCGCCTCGGAGACGGCCGCCGCGTCGCCGAAACAGAGGCGACCTATCTGCCGCCGTGCGAGCCCGGCAAAATCCTGTGCGTACACCTCAACTACAACTCGCGCCGGGTCGAGTTCCGCGCACCCGAACTAAAGACGCCCACCTACTTTCAAAAGCCAACCACGGCGCTGAACGCCCATCGCGGCGTGCTCAACCGCCCGGCCGACTGCAAGTACCTGAACTACGAGGGCGAAATCGCGGCTATCGTAGGCAAGCCGATGCGCAATCTGAGCCGTGGCCAGGTGTGGGATTACCTGGCGGGCTTCGCGCCAGCCAACGACGTCGGCTGTCACGATTATCGAGATACCGACGCCGGTTCGATGCTGCGCGTCAAGGGCATGGACGGGTTCTGCCCAATCGGCCCCGGCATCGTCAGCGGCGTCGACATTCGCCGCGCGACCATCCGCACCTACATCAACGGCAAAGTGGTGCAGCAGGCTCCGGTCGAAGAGATGCTCTTTAGTATCGACTACATGCTGGCGGATCTCTGCCGGCATATCACGCTGCTGCCGGGTGATGTAATTCTCACCGGCACGCCGGCCAACTCGCGCCCGATGATGATCGGCGACACGGTCGAAGTCGAAGTAAGTGATGTTGGCCGGTTGCGCAACCTGGTGGCGGAAGGCCCGGCGCCAGCCAGCCAGATCGGTCATCAGCCGACTGAATCCGATGCGGTTCGCCGTGTCGCGCTCGGTTCGGACTTCAACCGCTCATGAACGCGATCGGCGAGGCCAATCGCCCTAAGGGGAAAGCCGCGGGCAGGCAATCGAAGGCAAAGGCCATCGCGAGTTTCAATAGTCTATGGGAGTTAGCGGTCCGAAATGGTGTTGGAACAACACTGCACAAGTCCAAGCTATTAGTTGGTGGGGAGGAATAGTCAATGTCAATTCCACACAGGATAGCCTTGCTTGCCGCCGCATTCGCAATGATGTGGGTACCGCTGGCGCAGGCGGCCCCGGCCGAGCTGGCGGCTCCAGCCGCCGCGGCCGCGCCGGTTGACGCATCCAATCCGATTCCGCCTGGCACCAAGATTACGATGCAGAATTGGCAACAGTACAAACAGTACATGACCGATGGCATGCAGGCATTCTTTGCCGGCACTTATCATTGGAAATTTCCGTCCGACTTCGAGCTGGAGATTGGGCCGACTCGGCACTATCCCCTGGGCTCGAGGGAATACATCGAGAACACCGAGAAGTACGCGAGCCAGGTTCGAATTGAAAATCTGCCCGACGGCGGCCATAATATTCTCAACTACACGGCCGGACTGCCATTTCCGAGTCCGTCGGAGCCGTTGAAGGGCTGGAAAATTCTCGTCAATGACTGGTTTGCCTATCAGCCATATGAGTTGTGCGGTCCCAATATAGCGCAGTGGTTCAAGGATCGTTTCGGCAACGCCAATCACAGTACCATTCTGTTCGCGGAGCGCAGGATGGCGCATATCTCGGATCCTGGGCAGCCCATCTATGAACCCAAAACACCGAACGCCGACTTCATTCAGTATGCGGAGGAATTGACGCCCGAACAGGCCCGCTATACTTCGATCCTCTCGATCTGGCCCCGCGATCTGAGAAAGAATATCGACACTTACGTTTTCGTTCCGGCCTTGCGCCGCACTTTGCGCCTTTCGACCACCGCGCGATGCAGCCCCGCGTTCGGTTCCGACTTCACATACGACGACACGCGTCACGGCGCCTTCAACGGCAGCATCACCCAGTTCGACGCGAAATTTCTGCGCGATCGCAAGATTCTGGAAGCGCCCCAGTACAATATCGCTGATTCCGCGAACCCGGAGGACTCGACCTACTTCTTCAAATCCGTGTGGTTTTCCACGCCGGCGCTGAGCAAGTGGCAGGTCAGGGACGCCTACCAGATCGATGTCCGGCGCATTCCCGAACTGGCGGCGGGTTATTGCTACGGCAGCCGGATTCTGTACGTTGACAAGGAATCAATGCAGGCGATGTGGGCGGATCTCTATGACTCCAATATGAAACTATGGAAGATCGACTACGATCCGCAAGCCATCACCGAAGTGCCGAACGTCGGCAACGATATCTGGACCAATAACGGATGGGGCTCTATTTACGACGTTCAGAACGAGCACATGACTTTCGTCGCTCTTCCATTATACGCGGGCGACACCTGCAAGAATCTCAACGGAGTCAACTATACTGATATCAACCGCTACTTCAGCGTGAATGGACTCTCGCAGCTTATGCAGTAGTGTGGTGGCTGGCGAGTATGCGTATGGCACCGAAATATAGTGAATGCCTAGTATCGTGTCCCATTAATAACTTTACTTTGCACGACAATTGTCCTGGGCGCTGATGCGGATAGGTTGGCCATACGGCAGGAAGTGATTTGCGGGACACGATACCAGGCGCGGCGGCCGCGTGAAATAGCAAGGTGAACCGGGATGCCGAGCGGGCGTTCCGGCTCGCGATCCGGTGCCGTTGCCTCAGTCGCGCGGCGGCACCGAAACGTAGCGATTGCCGCGCTCATAGAAACGCCAGGGCTTTTCCGCCCAGCGGCCCGCGTAGGCGACATTGATCCGCGCCGAGCGGCCGACGTGGCAGGCCGGACCGCAATGCCGCGCAAGGAACAGAGTGTCGCCGCAAAGATCCCGCCCGTAGTCATCGCCGGTGATGCCGAGTGCCGCTGAAAGTTTTCCCGGACCGTTGCTCAGTTCGCGCGAAGCGGCGGTCTTGCCGCGCCGGCGCGTCATCAACTCAAGTCCGCGCACGGGTTCCACCGCTCTGATCAGAACCGCGTGAGGCTCGCCTTCGGCGGCGACTACCAGGTTCATCGCCCAGCTCGTCCCATAGAGCCGAAAGACGTAGGCATATCCGGGCGGGCCAAACATCGCGGCGGTGCGCCGGGTCAAGCCGCGCGCGCTATGAGCCGCGAGGTCCAGCGGACCGCGATAAGCTTCAGCTTCGACGATCCGGCCCGCGCTCTCGCCTTCGGCGGTGCGATGAACGAGGAGTTTGCCGATAGAATCGCGGGCGACCATCAGCACTGGCCGCGCGTAGAAGTCGCGCATGAGTTTGAGGCCGTCGCTTTCCATATGCCGATCATACCTAATCGTATAGTGGCCGAGTGCAAGGCGCGCGCATTGCGGATTGCGAAATGCCAGCGTTAGCGCGAACGACCGGGGGGTGTGGAAGTCGTTTGCTCGGCCCAGAACCGCCGATAATGCGCTTCGATGTCGGGAAGCACGGATCGTAGATCCGGGTGACGGCGCGCGGCAATATAGGCGGCGCGCGCCGCCGGATCGTCGAAATTCACGGCATCGGAGTCGCAGCACATAATTGAGCCGGGTTTGTTGATGTGCGGAAGGCCCAGCGCGTGACCGAGTTCGTGCGCCGCAACATCGAACATGACTTGCGCGGCACCGGTCCCGCCACGCCGTGTGGGCGGCTCAAGTGTAATTTTCACGGGGAGGCGGATAATCCCGCGTTGGTCGGCGTCGACCTCGGTCTCGCCCATTTCCCCGCTGGACCGGTCGTTGTCGTTGAAGAGAATGATAACGTCCGCGCTTGTTTCGTTCGGCGTCCAGACAAAGGCGGGAATCGCGAACGCCTGCGTGAATACCGCGTTCCATTGGGTAACCGCGTCATGTATCGGGTTCTCGAATTCGCGCGCGGGCATCGGTTCCAAGTAAATGGTTAAGGGAAAGCGCGCGCGCGGATGTCCGATTAGCCGAGCGCGGCTCGCTGGAACGTCCGAAGCCCGCACGTGTCCGGATGCCATCATGTTTGTCATCACGATCAAGAGGGCGACAACAATGCGGAGTGCGACCCTGCTCCCCAGGCCGGGCGCTACCAGCGCCTGATCGCATGGACACGGTGAGAGGCCGGATGTTCCGTTTGTTTCACGCGCTGGCATGATTTGGAGTCTACCTTACGGAATGCCGGCATACCGATCTCCCAATCGGGGCCGCCCTTTTGACGGACGCTTGCGGCAAAATGGCGGAAATCGGGAGTGCAAAGGTCCGACGGCAAATTGATGTGAAGGTCGATCCTCAAATCGGCTTTCTTCTGATATAGACGTAGGACCTATCGGATAGGCGTCACGTCCGAAGGCAAGCCCACAGGAGGCGTCGGCTCATGGTAAAGGTGATCCTGCAGCTCTATCCGGTCATTCCCGCGGCCGGCGAAGAGGAACGCGCGGCAATGCGGCCGATCGGCCGCAATCGCGAGCTATACCAGCAGACACTCACCGGCTGGAACGAAATCATCAAGGCCGCCGACGAGATGGGCGTGTGGGGTGTCGCCACCATCGAGCATCATTTCTGGTCCGAGGGTTACGAATGCGGCCCAAATCCGGGAATACTCAATGCATATTGGGCGGCGATAACCAAATGTCCGCGTCGGGCAACTTGGCTACGTGATGAGCACGCAACATCCGATTCGCGTCGCCGAGGAAACCGCGATCCTCGACCATCTGACGAAGGGGCGATGCTTCGTCGGTTTCGCGCGCGGTTATCAGTCGCGATGGACCAACGTCGTCGGACAGCATCTCGGCACGCGCGCCACCACTTCACCTTCCGCCGCCAAGGTCGATCCAGCCCATCTATTCGGTAAAGAGGTGCAACAGAAAGACCTCAACGATGATGACGTCAATCGGCGCCTCTTCGAGGAAGAGGTCGACATCGTGCTGAAGGCCTGGACCCAGGAGAGCATCGAACACAAAGGACAGGTCTGGCAGATCCCGTATC
>JBOHWJ010000081.1:0-8426 GCA_050736495.1 Binataceae bacterium (SeqCode)
GTCGTGGACCTGCGCGTCGCGTGAAAAAGCGCTCTGCGCCTTGGCCATCACGAACGGCGCGCGTGACATGCTCTCGTCGCCGCCCGTGATGTTCAGTTCGGCCTCGCCGGTCTTGACCGCGCGCGCCGCCTGTGCGAGCGCCTCCATACCGGAGGCGCACAGCCGATTTACGGTCACGCCGGTAACCTCGACCGGAAGTCCGGCGAGCAGCGCCGCCATTCGCGCGACATTGCGATTGTCCTCGCCCGCCTGGTTGACGCATCCGAGGATAACGTCGTCGAGGCGGCCCCAGTCGGCCTCGCGATTGCGCTCCATCAGAGTTTTGATCGGCAAAACCGCCAAGTCATCCGTGCGCACACTCGAAAGCGCCCCGGCGTAACGTCCGATCGGGGTGCGTATCGCATCGCAGATAAAAGCTTCGCGCATTTTACGGCTCCAGTATTAAGCTTGCGTCTTGAACATGGCGTCCCGTCGTGCGTTCGCTTCGCTCATAACGGCGCCATGTTGAAATTAAACTCGATCGCATCGGTTGGGGCCGCCGCCGCGCCGCCAGCGGGCTTTGAAGATTTGAACTGGCCCGAACACGGCTGA
This sequence comes from Binataceae bacterium (SeqCode), assembly GCA_050736495.1. Lineage (GTDB taxonomy): Bacteria > Desulfobacterota > Binatia > Binatales > Binataceae > JBOHWJ01. Next base: position 592 of record JBOHWJ010000081.1, read on the forward strand.
TACCTCACCACCAGCGAATCGCGCGATCCGAATACCGCATCGGAATCCAGATAAGCGTCGCCCGCGATATACAATGCGGTAGTCAGTGGCCGATGGCCCTTGGCCGAGACGATGAAGTGGATATGCGCGGGACGGTACGGATGGCGTCCCTGCGCGCGCAGCATCTTACCAACGGGACCGTCATGCGGCACCGGATAGCTCTTGGGCTTTAACGATTGAAACTCGAAATAGCCGCTGGAATCGGTGCGAAACCTGCCTCTGAGGTTCATCTCGGGCTGGCTGCCGTCCTGTAGATCGTAAAGGCCCTGCGGCGAGGCCTGCCAGACATCGAGCAGCGCGTCCGGCAGAGGCCGTCCGTCCGTCGACGCGACTCGCCCGTGAAGCACGATTGGATCGCCTGGCGTTTCATTAGCGATACTCGCGCCGAGCGGCATTTCCGGCGCACCCTCGCGGTAAAACGGACCGAGCAGGCTGCTCTCGGTCGAGTCGCCGTTGGTGGCGCGATTCGCGACCAGGTCGACCAGTGCGCTGACCCCGAGCGTGTCGGACAGCAGGATGAATTCCTGGCGCTTCTCGTCGGTGATATGCCCGACTTCGGTCAGGAACTGTATTCCCTTGAGCCATTCCTCCGGCGTCAGCCCGACTTCGCTAATAAAGGCATGCAGATGGCGTATGAGGCGAGTCGTGATTTCCTTGAAACGCGGATTGGAGCCCTCGGTAAAACGGTCCAGCACAACATCCGTGATATTCCGCTCGGTCAGCTTCCGCATGGTTATTACTCACTCGACGGTTGTCTGTATTTTTTCGCTGCTCAAGATTACGCAAATGATTAACCTCATCGCCGCGATCAGCGCGATGCCAGCAGGCGCGCCACCTCCGCTTCGACCCGCGTGCCCCTGAAGAAATCCGGATTGACCCTGGTCTTCGCGCGCACCGGATTGACGAAAACGAAATCCCTGAAATCCTCTTCCGTGATGAGTTCGTGCTCGACCAGTTCGTAGGCCTCCTTGGCCGCGTCGCGCATGTCGGGCAAATCCCAGTGGCCGAGGTCGGAACTGTAGAGAGCTTGCAACCGCGAGCCCATCGGATTCTTCCTGGTGTCGAAGGCCAGCGCGGTCAGCCGGTCATCGCCCTCGCATCCGAAAAAGAATGGCGGCACGAAGCGATCGCGGATATCCTCTTTGCATTCGATTCCGCAGCGCGCCCATTCGTCCAGATGCGCCCGATCCTCGTGTCTGCCCCATAGCAGGTCCGAGCGGTCCTCGCCGTACCTGGCAATCACACGCTCGCCGTATTCGGCGCCGTATTCGTGGAACAGTTTGCGCGCGAGTGCGTCATCGAGATTGCCGGGATCAAGGTTGGCGAGTGCCTTGACGTTGTGCTTCTCCCAATGGCCAACTAAATCGCCGTAAAGCGCGCACGCCCATCCGGCGCCGCCCTCGAGGAACGAGAACGTGAGCCCGGGAAACCGGCGCGTGACCCCGCCCAGGAACAACGCCTTGCAGATAGCGTCGCCCGAGCTGGCGAAATGCCCGATATGGTTGAACATGAAATTGGAGATGGAAGTCCGCGTGCCGATACCTGCGCCGGGCGAGTGAAAGGTGGGTGCGACCTTGAGTTCGGCGCATTTGGCCCATACCGGATCGTAGTCGTATTCGCTGTCAAGGCCGATGAGGTCGAGCCAATAAGCGTAGCGCGCGGCTTCGGGGTTCTTGCGCGCGATCGCGGGAATCGGCCGCCGCACGTATCCCGCCATCAGCACCGCTTTCAAGCCGAGCACGTGCACCGCGTATTCCAATTCGTCGATCGCCTCCGCCGGCGAATGCATCGGGATGACGGCGACCGGCGTCATGCGGTCGGCGTACGCGCGAAAGATGCCGGCGTTAAGCTGATTTAATGCGCGGCATCCCGCCCGCCGTATCTCGTCGTCGCCCATATCCAAAAGGATCAGTCCGAGACTCGGGTAGATGATGGTGTAGTCGAGTCCCATTTCGTCGAGCCGCTGATGGAGCAGCTTCGGCAGCGAACTGGCGGCGCGGTCGAGCGTGTTGCGCGTCGGGTGAACCCACCATGGCGGGCGCGCGGCGCGTTGATCGCGCCGTTGCTCCGGCGTCAGCCCGTACCAGCGAAAGGCGTAGGGGCCATCGAGCGCTTTGAAGCGCTCGACCAGGCCGGCCCCACCAACATTTTTCAGGTAGTCGAAAAGCGCTGGCTCGAATTCCGCGACGTGGCCGTCGGAATCAATGATCGGATGGTCAAGGCGCGATCTTATCGCGGCCGACTTCGATACCACTGCGTCCGTTGCCTGCATCTTTTTTCCTCAGGCCCGAGCAAGCTGCCATTATGCTCTATTTTCGCGCCGCGATGGACCGGCGGAAGCCAGGGGCGCGGGTGTCGCGGCGTCCCCCAAAACGCGGCGTTACGTGTCCGCGGCGTGGGCCCGTTCGGTTCGCGCATTCAAGTCCCTGAGCGCCGCCAGTTCCGCGACGGTCGGCGGCGCCGTCTCAGCCACATTCGCGGCCACCTTAAGCGGCCATCCCGTCGCCGCGATCGCCTGCTCAATCGTGGTGCCCGGATGAACGCTGGAGAGCATAAATTCGTGGGTCTCGGGATCGGGCGTGAGAATACCGAGATCGGTAATTACGTAGGTCGGGCCGCGCCCGGGAAGATGAAGGTTTGCGCGGCTATCGCCGCCGTCGAGATAGCCCGCCGAGGTGACAAAATCGAGCTTATCAACGAAGGCGCGTTTGCTCTGCCGTAGCATGATCAATACTTCGGCCGCGGAGCCCGTGATTTCGGATGCGCCGCCGGCACCGGGGAGGCGCACACGGGGCTTGCGATAGTCGCCGATAACGGTCGTATTGATATTGGCGAAACGATCGATTTGCGCCGCGCCCAAAAAGCCGACATCGATGCGCCCGCCCTGAAGCCAATAAGCAAAGATCTCCGGAATCGAAACCACCGCTTCCGCGGTCTCCGCCAGTTCACCGTCCCCGATCGAGAGCGGCAAAACACTCGGCCTGGCCCCGATAGTGCCGGATTCGTAGATCAACACGACGTCCGGCGCGTGGGTGATACGAGCGAGATTCGCGGCCGCACTTGGCAGCCCGATGCCAACGAAGCAGACCGCACCGTTGCGCAGCATCCGCGACGCCGCGATAGTCATCATTTCGTCGGCGGTGAAAGCATGCTCAGCCATCGGAACTTCCCCCGCCGCGCCCGCCACCGGCGCCGTCGAGACCGCGCATGAACTCGTCGAAGTTGCGCGTTTCCAGCACGTGCCGCCGCATCCACGCCGAAAAGCCGCCGCGCGCGCGCGCAATCTCGTCCCATTGACGATAAAACCCATTGTTGCGCTTGTAATAGTCCTGCGCGTACGAAGGATAGGCGCCGCCCTTGACCGCGCATACCGCTGTTACCACCCACGACGGCAGCACCATCGATGCCGGACGCGGCTCAAGCCGATCTACGATCTCCTCCACCGTGACGATCGCACGCCTGGAGGCGAGCACCGCTTCCTTCTGGATTCCGACGATGCCCCAGATGAGAACGTTGCCCATGTGGTCGGCCTGTTGCGCATGGATCACGGCGACATCGGGGCGAATTGCCGGCACTGCCGCCAAGCGCTCGCCGGTGAAAGGGCAATTGATGAATTTCACCCGCGAATTGTATTTTGGCAGGTCGCTTCCAAGATAGCCGCGCAGCACCGCGAAGGGCAGATTGGCGGCGCCGGCCGCATATGCCGCCGCCATCCCGGCGTGGCCATGCTCTTCGATTTCGAGCGCGCCAGGCCACCCGTGCTCGATTGCGTCGCGCAGGCGATAGAGCGACCCGACGCCGGGATTGCCACCCCATGAGAAGATAAGCTTTTTTGCGCAACCCATCCCGATGAGCTGGTCATAGATGATGTCGGGCGTCATCCGCACCAGCGTCAGATCACGCTTTTGCTGGCGGACGATCTCGTGACCGGCGGCAAACGGTATAAGATGGGTGAAGCCTTCCATCGCGACGGTGTCACCGTCGCGGACAAGCTCCCGGATAGCTTCAGTCAGACTCAGGATCGCGGCCATCGCTTAATCCTGCGTATACTACCAGTTCCATCAAGAGGGGGAGATGGCGAATCAGCAAACAGCGCTGTTCGCTTTGCGCACAAAAGTGCATAATGTGAACTTGAACGATCTGATAGCGCGGAAGCGTTGAGCATGTCAAACGAAAATCGCGATTCGGTCCTGGTGCAGTCGCTCGCGCGCGGCCTCTCCGTCATCCGCACCTTCGGCCGCGACGCCCAGCGCCAGACTCTGAGCGAAGTGGCCGAACGCGCCGGACTCTCGCGCGCAACCGCCCGCCGCTTTCTCCATACGCTCGCCGAACTAGGCTATGCGCGCTTCGATGGCCGCCACTTCGCGCTCACGCCACGCGTGCTCGACCTGGGTTATGCTTACCTCTCCTCAACCTCGCTCTGGGAAGTGGCGCAGCCGCATATGGAAACAGTGACGGCCAAGCTGCACGAGTCTTGTTCGGTCTCGGTGCTTGAAGAACCCGACATCGTCTACGTCGCGCGCGTGCCCACCAAGCGTATCATGACGGTGACGCTCGGCGTAGGTATTCATCTGCCCGCGTACGCCACCTCGATGGGCCGGGTACTGCTGGCGCATCTGCCGGCGCTCGAGCTCGAGAAGTACTTCGCGATAGCCCGGCTTGATCGTCTGACCGACCGCACGGTAACCGATCCGGAGAAACTGCGCGCCATTCTAAAAGAGGTCGCGCAACGCGGATGGGCGATGGTCGACCAGGAATTGGAATTGGGCGTGCGCTCGGTCGCCGCGCCGATTCGCGACGGCAGCGGCCACGTCATCGCCGCGATGAATGCGAGCGGCCACGCCTCGCGCGTGACGGTCGCGCAAATGAAGCGCCATTTCGTGCCGGTCCTGCTCGACGCGGTGCAAAACGTTTCGGCGGCCCTCTCACTCCGCCGCCCCTGACACTTGCGCGCGCGCCACCTCCGCTTTGCCTAAGCAGAGAGTAGTTATGAAGGCTTCAGATTTGGCTCGGCTCGCCCTTCGACTTTGTGACGGTACGGTTCGCTCGAATCGTCAGCGCCGGTGATAAACTCAGCCACTCCCGGCTTGATTATGTCGAAAGGCGCCAATGCCAACGTTGTCTGGGCCTTGGTTGCGGCCGGATTGTAATGATCGGTATCGGATCGGCCGTTGGCCGAAATCGTTCCAGAGAGCGGTTTACCCACTGTCTCTACATCGTTTCGTTCTGGCTGAGATTCGTCTCTGCGGGACGCGCCGAGTTAGCGGCGAATGAAGTCAAAAACGCGCAGACGGAAGATCAGCTTAGAAAGCATCACGTTCAGGGCGAGCAGCAAGCAATGAATACACATCACCGAATTCTTGAGGCAATCGAGAAATCTGGTGGACAGGCGCGCGAAGATTTAAAACCGGAAGATTCGGCCGAGCGGAATGAAGTCGCGCGGGAACGACTTCCGCGCCCTCCCCAACAAATAAAAACCCGTCTTTTTGGAATTTCGGGAATCGCGCCGAACGTTTGAGAATTTCACCGGGGGTTTTTGCTGACCACTGAGGATTGGTGCACAAACGAGGTCGTTAACTCAACTTTAGGCTGCTTACCAACTCGCTCTAGGACGAGCTGGCACACTTGTAAACCGGGTCTCAATCGGAGGGGATATGGCCCGAAATTATACATTTCAAGTACGATATTCCCTTCGATCCACAATGAATAGTTGGAGCCGTCATATGAATGATGAGTCCAAGCCTCGCTAGTGTGCTACGACCTTCAACTCGTGCGGCTATCTTGGATTTTCTGGGCAATTCAACTCGTTCGTAAGTTATGCCAAGAGCGAATTGGTGGCGATGCAAGACCCAGTATCCATCCTTATTTTTAGGAATACGTCGTGAATATTTCGCCAGGAAATCTTTAAATTTGAGTGTCGAGAGGTCGATTTCAATCGAGTGCTCGACGCCACCCGGTTCTTTGTCTTGCAACTCCGACAACTCCCGCAGTCGGAACAGCTCGTCACCCAAAGCTAAGTCGACCGCAGAAGCGTTGTATCGTTCTGCGGTTGGTTGAGGCTCAATTAAAATTACTTCATCTTTGAGCGCCCTTACAATTTCACGGGTCGCTGAGGACCATCTAATTCTATGCTGCTTGGACCATTTTCGATGGAACACGAATTCGAGGCCCAGTGATAAAGCTCCCTTGCGGCAGATCAATCAAAGCCTGCTTTGTTTGCTTGTCATAGTGGACTAGAGAAACGTTGACAAACCCACTAACGGGTTTCCCGGTCTGTAGTTTTTGTTTTACGACCACACTCCGGTGATCCACTAAGGCGTCGATTTCTTGACCGTCCGGTAATTTGATGACGACCTGACGTTCGGTCGAAAACATGCCCGGTGATACTAGGCATGGAATCGCAATCATTTTTGCTTTGCTCTTCGCTTCACTTCCGGTCTTTTTTTTCATCCTCCTATGTCCTCCTCGTGGATACTACCCAGAACGCGCACAAATATGACAACGAGCGTGTTAACGTCTTTCAACGGTTCAGTAACACTACCCTATGCTTAAACATCGTAATTCATCGAGTTATCTCCATATGTGGATAACTCGATTGTTTTCGGCTTTTGATCGCCAGTCAATCTCTTTTCCGGGTCACATAGGCGAATTGTAGTCACCAAGAACCTAATCGCTGAATTTCTCGCGACAGAGCAAAAAAACACATGACAACGGCGGTGCTCACCGGCAATTTCGCTACAGGCGACGCCGACCCCTTCGGCCTCAGCGCGATACTATGCATCCGCGAACCGCCCCGGCCGCTGCGCTTAGCGACGGTAGTACGGTGGGATCCTCGCCTCGACGTTGACCCATACCGACTTGGCGGTGGTGTAGTCCCGCATCGCCTCGAAGCCCATGTCGCGGCCGTAGCCCGAACCGCGTACGCTGCCGAAGGCTTCCTCCTCGTCCTTAAAGGTCGTGACCGTGACGAACGGCCCGAAAACTTCCTTCTGGCATACGCGATCATGCGGCTGTGCCCTGACCACCGTCGGCATCACGTAGCATCCGCGCGCGAACACGGCCTCCGCCGGCGCCCGGCCGCCAATCAACACCTCGCCGCCTTCCTCGCGCGCGACCTTGCAATAGCTGAGAACGCGGTCGCGATGCGTGGTCGAAGTAAGCGGGCCCATCTCGGGGTCGAGTGGATTGCCGAGCCTTATCGACGAGGCGAGCGCGAGGAACAGCGCCAGCATCCGCGTGTCGAGCGCGTCAATCTTGGCCAGTTGCCCGGTGGCCCGGGCGAAATCGCGCACCTGGCGGATTGACTACCACCACCACCGGCAAGCCGGCGGCACCCAACTCCGCCACCAGTGCGGTTTCCCAGCCGCCGCCGGCCGCCACCAAGACCCGCGCCCGCGCAAGCTTACCCAACCGCCCCAGCAGTGCCGCAATACCGCGCTGGTCACTCGCGACGTCCAACAACTCACCCTCTGCGTCGAGCGCCACATCCAACCGCAGCTTGCTCACATCGCGGCCAACCCACACCTCAGCTTTCATCTCACCACCCCGGGTTACAGGCCGCACCCGTTCTTGCGCGATGCGAACTCGCCCGGTGGCGGCTCCGGCGACGGTGCGGACTCCGGCCTGTTGCTGCGGGCGCGGCGACCCCGGCTTCACTGCGGCCTTGCCGGGCCTCGAATCCCGCGCTCTGCCGCACCCGGGTTCCCTGCCCTCATCACCCAATGAATCTGACATACAAGAATCCCGGGATTCTTCACTGCGCGGACTCCGTTCAGAATGACAAACAGGCGGTGCGG